>NZ_RZOF01000442.1:0-4459 GCF_003998955.1 Mesorhizobium sp. M4B.F.Ca.ET.017.02.2.1
GTGCGGCGCAGGTCGCGCACCGAATGGCGGCGGCGACCGAGCTCGGTCGCCATCATCGGCGAGGTCGCCAGCATCAGGCCAAGACCGAAGATCAGAGGCATGAAATAGAGGTTGGCGCCGAGCGCGCCGGCTGCCAGCGTGTCCGGCCCCAGCCGACCCATCATCATGACGTCGGTCGCGGTCATGGCGGTCTGGCCGAGATTGGTCAGCACCATCGGCCAGGCAAGCGCAAGCGTTGCCCTGATTTCCTGACGCCAAAGATTTTCCGGCGCGCGAGCGCCGGCTTCGATCGCAGACATTGTCCTGCTCTTCAGACCACGGCGCGTCGGGACAGAGCCCGGAAGCCGCACACAAACGGCGCAAAATGGCGCCGTTTGCGTCGTCTATTGAACGAAACGCGACATGAAGGCAAGGGAGGACGGGCGGCGAACCATTGAGCCAGCGGCGCCGGCGCCTCGTTCACTTGCCGCGCGGAGGCTGCTACGGGTTTCCGGGACGGGAGGAATGGATGACGTTCAGGCAAAGGAAAAATACCGCCGCGATCCCGCGCACCGTGCCCTCCTTCGAGCATATCGTCACCGAAGCGAGCGACAGTTTCCTGTGGCGGCTGGACGACTATCCGTGGGAACGCAACGTCTGGAACTTCCATCCGGAATACGAAATCCATTTGCTCAGGAAATCGTCGGGCGTGGCGCTGGTGGGCGATCATATCGGCGAGTTCGGGCCGGGTTACCTGGCGATCGTCGGCGGTGGCCTGCCGCATGACTGGGTGACGGCCGTGCAGCCCGGCGAGTTGATCGAAGGGCGCGATATCGTGTTGCAGTTCGATCCGCAGCGGCTGCGCGGCTCGGCGGGCCTGCTGCCGGAGCTGCGCGAGCTGGAGCCGTTCCTGGAGCGGTCGCTGCGCGGCATGGTCTTCCACGGACAGACGGCAATCGACGGCGCCGCGCTGATGGAACGGATGGGCACGGTGCACGGGCTGCCACGGCTCTGCCTGTTCCTCGAGCTGGTCGACCTCCTGGCCAGCACCGATGAATACGAGCTGTTGTCGTCGCCCGATTTCTCGCCGCTGCTCGACGCCCAATCGCTCGACATCATCCAGCGCACGCTGACCTATCTGTTCCAGCACTTCGCCGAGGACCTGAAGCTACCGGATGTGGCGGAACTGGCCGGGATGAGCGAAAGCACATTCTCGCGCTTCTTCCAGAAGAACACAGGCAACAGCTTCAGCGACCATGTCGCCAAACTCAGGCTGTGGCAGGCCTGCAAGCTGCTCTCCGACACCGACATCCCGATCACCGACATCTGCTTCCAGGTCGGCTACATGAACATTTCCAACTTCAACCGCGCCTTCCTGCGCAAGCACAAGATGACGCCGTCATCCTACCGCAAGCTGTCACGGCAGCGGCTGGCGATGCGGGCCTGATCCGGTCGGGAACCGACTCCCAAAACAGCACTGATACTCGTGTGACAGGCCGGTCCCGCCTTGGCGGCTTTTTGCGCCGCACAATGCATAAAAGTACAGGTTTGCTGCAACGGGGCTTCTAGCGTGCCCCTTTGCAACTCCTCATTTTGGCGACGGGTGGCAAGTCGCTCGGGCGACGGTGAGGGTCGCTTAGCCCGAGGACAGCCGCTTCCCGCGACTATTCCTGGAGGAGAAAAACCAATGAAATCAACTCGGCTCGCTGCCAGCCTGGGCGCAGCTTTCGTGCTTACCGCATCCGCTTCAACGATGGCGCTGGCGCAGGCGCCGGTCTGCTCGGCGCCGGTCAAGGTGCTGGCCCAGCCGCGCGACGGACTGACGCTGTTGGAGGACTCCAAGGACGAGTTCAAGAAGCTCTCCGGCGCCGGCTTCCAGATCGACTACCTCAACGAGAACGACCGCCGGGCAAAGTCGCGCGCCGATGCGTCCACCGTCGGCAACTACAACGTCTACTATGTCGACGAAGCCAATGTCGCGCTGTTCGCCTCGTCCGGCTGGATCGCGCCGCTCGCCGATTATTATCCGGCTGAATATGATTTCGCCGATTTCGATCCGGGCCGGCAGAAGGTCGCCACCTATGACGGCAAGGTCTGGTTCGCGCCGCTGACCGGCGGCGGCGACCTGATGGTCTATCGCAAGGACATTCTGGAGGCCGCCGGCATCCAGCCGCCGAAGACGCTGGACGAGCTGCTCGCCGACGTGCCGAAGCTGACCAATGCCGACAAGGGCATGTATGGCATCGCGCTGCGTGGCGCGCGCGGCTCGGGCGCCAATGTCTGGCGCTGGATGCCCTACTTCAAGGCCTATGGCGGCAAGTGGTTCGACGGCGACAAGCCGGCTTTCAATTCGGACGCCGCCGTCAAGGCGACCGAGACCTACCTCAAGCTGTTCAAGGATTCGGCGCCCGGCACGCAGACCGGCAGCTGGGATGAATCGACCGGCGCCTTCCTCTCCGGCCAGGTCGCCATCCTCGTCGAATCGACGCCGCTGTCGGGCATGGCAGTCGATCCGAAAACCTCGCAGGTGGTCGGCAAGGTCGGCTTCCTGCCGCCGCCCGCGCCGCTGCCTGGCGGCGGCTACGGCCATGGCCTCGCCATCGCGACGAAGGCCAATCCGGACGACGCCTCGAAGAAGTGCGCCGGCTTGTTCGTCGCCTGGGCGACATCGAAGGAGAACGAAAAGCGCCGGCTCGACGCGCACCAGTTCGGCGAGCTCAACCGCACCAGCATCCTGTCCAGCAAGGAATTCGCCGACATCTACGGCGCCGATCTCGGCCAGGCGCTGGCCGAAACCGGCAAGGTGACGGCGGTGAACTTCTGGCAGGATCCGCGCTGGCCGGATCTCGGCGACCGCTGGGGCATCATCCTCGAGGAGCTGGTCACCGGCACGCGCACCGACATCAAGGGCAGCCTCAACGAACTCGAGGCCTACGCCAACGAGCTGGTGAAGAAGAAGTAGTCCTCCCGCCGCGGCGCGCGGTCCACGGCATTCGCCGGAATGCCGGGACCTGCGCGCCGCGTGTTTTCTCAAGATAGCCAACACCGAAAAGGCCCGCGAGGATAGGCCATGCGCCGACGCTCTTCCCTGCCCGTCACATTTCTTGTCCCGACGCTCGCCATCTTGCTGGTGCTGTCGATGGTGCCGACGCTCTACGCCATCGTCATCGCCCTGCAGAACCGCGAGCTGAGTTCGCCGGGCTATTCCTGGGTCTGGTTCTCGAATTTCGCCGACCTTTTCCTCGACCGCCGCTTCCTCAACGCCGTCTGGGTCTCGGTCAAATGGGAGATCGTCACCGTCGTGGCGACCATGGTGGTGGCCATCGGCCTCGGCGTGCTGATGTTCGAAGTGGCGTCGCCGCGGCTGCGCAATGTCTACTGCCTGCTGTTCATCATCCCGGTGCTGCTGCCGCGCGTCTCCGCGGCCTTCGTGTGGAAGTTCGCCTATCATCCGCTCTACGGCATCGCCACCTATCCCTACCGGCTGGTCACCGGCGGCCTGATCTTAGATCCACTCTCCAAGGCCTCGACCGCCCTGTTCGCCGTCGCCTCGGTCGATGTCTGGCAGTGGGGTCTGTTCTTCGCGGTGATCGTGCTGAAGCTGCTCGAGACATTGCCGCCGCAGCCGATCGAGGCGGCGCGGCTCGATCATGCGAGGCGCTGGCAGATCCACGCCTACGTCACGCTGCCGATGCTCAAGGCGCCGCTGATCAGCCTGATGTTCGTCAAGATGATCGAATCGCTGCGCTCTTTCGACCTGATCTATGTGATGACACGCGGCGGGCCGGGCGTGGCGACCGAGACGCTCGACATGTACGCGTTCTCGCAAGGCTTCATCGAGTCCGGCAAGGTCTCCTACGCGTCGGCCATGGCGGTGCTGATGATGATCGCCACCGTGATCACCTTCACCATGCTGTGGAAGCGGGTGCAGACATGAGGCCATACCGCATGCGACCGGGCCGCTTGATCGCCAAGGCCATCCTGGCGCTGGCCGGATTCCTCGCCGTGTTCCCGCTCGTCTGGACGGCGCTCAATGCGCTGAAGAACAACGTCGATATCATCACGCGGGTGCCGCGCCTGGTGTTCACGCCGACCTTTGCCAACATCAGCTATATAATCGGCCGCGACAGCGTAATGACCGGGCTCTACAACTCGGTCGTCGCCTGCGGCTTGGCCGTGCTGATCGGCGTCGTTCTCGGCCTGCCGGCGGCCTACGCGGTGGCGCGCTATCCCAACCGCTTCGCCGGCGACATCCAGTTCTTCGTCTTGTCGCTGCGCTTCCTGCCGCCGGTGGCGGTGGCCATACCGCTGATGGTGATCTGGCTGCAGATCGGCCTCTACGACACGCTGCCGGCGCTGATCGTCACCTATTCGCTGCTCACCATATCGGTGATCATGTGGCTCGCCATTCCGGCCTTCCAAAGCGTGCCGAAGGAGATCGAGGAAGCGGCCTTCGTCGACGGCTACGGCGCCTATTCGG
>NZ_RZOF01000443.1:0-4456 GCF_003998955.1 Mesorhizobium sp. M4B.F.Ca.ET.017.02.2.1
ATCTGATGGTGGTGCGGCCGGAAAAGCTGCGCCTCGTCGCCGACGCTCAGCCGGCGGGCAGCGTCAACGTGATCCCGGCGACCGTCGGCGACGTCATCTACCAGGGCGACAGTTTCGCCTGCTATGCCACTCTGCGCGACGGCCGCCAGGTGACGCTGCGCGACTATTGCCGCTCCGACGTGCTGGCAAAGCTGCCAAGGCCCGGCGAGCCGGTCAATCTCGGTATTGATGCCGAGGATGTGGTGCTGGTGGCGGCGGACTGATGAGCCTGCAATCCGCGATACTGCCCCATGCTGGCGCCCCGACGCTCAACGCCGATGCGTTGCATGCCGATGCGCGCCGCGAATCCTTCGGGCTGCTGGCGCTGCTGTCGCCCGGCCTGCTGCTCGTCTTCGCCGTCATCATCGTGCCGATCGGCTGGCTGTTCTGGCTGTCGCTGTTCGACGAGACCGGCTCGCTGAGCGCTTCGAACTACGCGCGCTTCTTCCAGCAACCCTCCTACATCAAGACCTTCCTCACCACCTTCAAGGTTGCCTTCGCCGTCACCGGCGCCTGCGTCGTGCTCGGCTATCCGCTGGCCTACATGCTGTCGCAACTGCCGCGCCGCGCGGCCTCGATCTGCCTGATCCTGGTCATCCTGCCGTTCTGGACCTCAGTGCTGGTGCGCACCTATGCCTGGCTGGTCATCCTGCAGCGCAAGGGCCTGATCAACAGCTGGCTGATCGACCTCGGCGTCATTAGCCAGCCGCTGCCGCTCGCCAACAATTTCGCCGGCGTCATTATCGGCATGACCCACATCATGCTGCCGTTCCTGGTGCTGCCCCTCTACGCCTCGATGAAGACGATCGACATCGATTGCCTGCGTGCCGGCATGAATCTCGGTGCCAGCCCGGCCGCCACCTTCCGGCAGATATTCTTCCCGCTGTCGCTGCCCGGCCTCGCCTCCGGCGTGGTCATCGTCTTCGTGCTCTGCCTCGGATTTTTCGTCACGCCGGCATTGATGGGCGGCGGCAAGGTCATCATGTGGGCGATGCGCATGGAGCAGACCACCAGCCTCTATTCCAACTGGGGCGCGGGGGCCGCGCTCGGCGTCGTTCTGCTTGCCGTCACGCTCGCCCTGCTCGGCCTGTTCCAATGGCTGCTCGGCGCGCGCGCCACCGGCGTCTGGAGCTCGCGATGAGCATGGAAAACGCGCTGCCCATCTCGCACCGGCAACGGCTCTGGCTCTATACGCTCGGAGCGCTGGTCCTGCTGTTCCTGATCGCGCCGTCGGTCATCATCGTCATCATGTCGTTTTCCGGCTCGACGCTGCTGCAGTTCCCGCCCGAGCAATGGTCGCTGCGCTGGTACGAGAGCTATTTCGGTTCGGTCGAATGGCGCGATGCCACCGTCGTTTCGGTGAAGGTCGCTGTGATGACGATGATCGTGGCGACGCCGCTCGGCACCGCAGCCGCCTATGCCATCAATGCCGGCACGCTTCGGCTGACCGGCGCCATCAACGCGCTGCTCACCGCCTCGCTGATCATCCCGGTCATCCTGATCGGCATCGGCACCTTCTTCCTCTACGCCCGCATCGGCCTCAACAACACGCTGACCGGCCTCGTCATCGCGCATACCGTGCAGGCCCTGCCGCTGGTGGTGCTGACCGTTGTTTCCGGCCTGCGGTCCTACGACATGAACCAGGAGAAGGTGGCGCGCAGCCTCGGCGCCAACCGCTTCTCCGCCTTCCTTCAGGTGACGATGCCGCAGATCCGCTTCTCGATCGTCTCGGGCGCGCTGTTTGCCTTCATCACCTCGTTCGACGAGGTGGTGGTTTCGCTGTTCATCTCCGGCGGCGAAACCACGACGCTGACGCGCCGCATGTTCAATGCGCTGCGCGACCAGATCGATCCGACCATTGCCGCCATTTCGACTTGCCTGATCGTGCTATCGATCGTCTTGTTGTCCGCCGCTCAGCTTTTCGGCCGCGGACGTTGAATGCAGGGATACCGTAACAGCATGCGTGATTTTCAGTTTCCCGGCCGCTCGCCGGTCCGCGCCACCGAAGCCATGGCCGCGACCTCGCATCCGCTCTCGACCCTCGCCGCGATCGAGATGCTGCGCTCCGGCGGCAATGCGATGGACGCCGCCGTCTGCGCCGCCGCCGTGCAGGCCGTGGTCGAGCCGCAGTCGACCGGCATCGGCGGCGACTGTTTCGTCCTCTACTGTCCGAAAGGCCAGGGCGAGGTGCTCGCCTTCAACGGCTCGGGCAGGGCGCCGGCGGCGGCGACCGTCGACTGGTATCTGGAGAAGGGCTTCAGCGAATTGCCGAAGCAGGGCCCGCATGCGGTCACCATTCCGGGGGCCGTCGACGCCTGGTGCAGGCTGCTGGAGGATCATGGCCGCAAGGGCATCGCCGACGCGCTGGCGCCGGCGATCCACTATGCCGAAAACGGCTATGTCGTGCACGACCGCGTCGCCTTCGACTGGAAAGATCCCGAGACCGATCTGTCGGCCGATGAGGTCGCGGCGCGCATCTTCCTGCCCGGCGGCAAACCACCCAGGGCCGGCGACGTCCATCGCCAGCCGGAGCTTGCCGAAACGCTGCGCATCATCGCCAGGAAAGGCCGTGCCGGCTTCTACGAGGGTGCGGTGGCCGAGGACATCGTCGGTCGCTTGCGCCAGCTCGGCGGGCTGCACACGCTCGACGATTTCGCTTCGACCAAGGGCGACTACAAGGCCCCGGTTGGCATCTCCTACAAGGGCTACGGCATCCATCAGATGCCGCCGAACAATCAGGGCCTGACCGCGCTTTTGATGTTGAACGTGCTCTCCGGTTTTGAGCTTGGCGGGCTCGACCCCAATGGCGCCGAGCGCCTGCATCTGGAGATCGAGGCCGGGCGGCTGGCTTACCGCGACCGTGATACATTTCTCGGCGACCAGGATCATGTCGCCGTCCCGGTGAAAGAGCTTTTGTCCGCCGTCTATGCCGACCGGCTGCGCGCCGCCATCGACCGCGAACGCGCCATGACCGATTTGCCGCGCCTCGATCTGCCGGGCAGCGACACGGTCTACATCTCCGTCGTCGACCGTGACTTGAACGCCGTCAGCTTCATCAACTCGACCTACTATTCCTTCGGCAGCGGCGTCGTCAGCCCAAAGACCGGCGTCGTGCTGCAGAACAGGGGCACCAGCTTCCGGCTCGATCCGAAACATCCGAACGCGATAGCGCCCGGCAAGCGGCCGATGCACACCATCATGCCGGGCATGATGACGAAGGACGGCCGCGCGGTGATGCCGTTCGGCGTCATGGGCGGCGGCTACCAGCCTTTCGGCCATGTCCATCTTTTGACCAATATGATCGACTTCGGCATGGACCCGCAGCAGGCGCTGGACGCGCCGCGCGTCTTCTACAATCACGACGTCGTCGAGGCGGAGCGAAACGTCCGTCCCGACACAGTTGAAGGCCTTCGCCGGCGCGGCCATCAGGTGGTGGAGCCGGATCACCCGCTGGGCGGCGGGCAGGCCGTGCTGATCGACTGGGAGAAGGGAACGCTGACCGGCGCTTCCGATCCGCGCAAGGATGGAATGGCGCTCGGATACTGATGCCGGCGGCTTCACGATTGTGTGCTGCCGCTCGGCTGGATTTTTGCAGGCTGGAAAGATAGTCGGTGACCATGACCAATACCGCTGACACCGTGGACCTTGCGCACCGCCTCGCCCCCGGCGCCGCTGACGCGCCGGCTGTTTCGGCCCCTGACAGGCCGACGCTCACCCATGGCGGGCTGCGCCGGCTGATCCGCGAGACGGTCGCGAAGCTGAATGCGCTCGGCCTCGGCCGTGGCGACCGCGTGGCCATCGTGCTGCCAAACGGACCGGAGATGGCGACCGCCTTCCTCGCCGTGGCGGCGGCGGCCTCGACTGCTCCGCTCAATCCCGCCTACCGGGCCGACGAGCTCGATTTCTATCTCTCCGATATCGGCGCCAGGGCGATCCTGGTTGCCAGGGATGAGCAGGGGCCGGCGGTCGAAGTTGCCGAGCGTCTCGGCATCCGTGTGCTGCGGTTGCTGCCGCCGGATGACGCGCCCGCCGGCAGCTTCGCCATCGAAGGCGATCCGGTCGGTCCGCCCGTCGCGTCGGGATTGGCAGCGGAGGGCGACATCGCGCTGCTTCTCCACACTTCCGGCACCACCTCGCGCCCGAAGCTGGTGCCATTAAGCCATGCCAATCTTGCCGCCTCGGCCGGGCATATCGGCGCGACGCTCGGCCTGACCTCGGCCGATCGCTGCCTCAACATCATGCCTCTTTTCCACATCCACGGGCTGATCGCGGCTGTTCTGTCCTCGCTCGCCGCCGGTGGCAGCGTCTTCTGCACGCCGGGCTTCAATGCGCTGCGCTTCTTCCACTGGCTGGGCGAGGCAAAGCCGAGCTGGTACACGGCGGTGCCGACCATGCATCAGGCGATCCTGCCCCGCGC
>NZ_RZOF01000444.1:0-4456 GCF_003998955.1 Mesorhizobium sp. M4B.F.Ca.ET.017.02.2.1
GTCATGCCGCCTCCCCTTGCGGCGCTATCGCGTCGGGGCTGACCCCGACGGCGGCGACGGCGCCGATGCCGTGCCAACGGTCGATCAGCCCCGAAATGTTCGTGGGCAATGCGGAAATGCTTGCGGGATGCTCGATCATGCGCTAATCGTACGATGTGTACGAAAGAGTCGCAAGCGAAATCGTACGTATTGGACGATATTTTTCAGGCGTTTTGTACGATGATGGACCCACGGCACAGATTGCAGCAGGCGCGGACCGCGGCGGGCTATGCCACGCCGAGCGATGCGGCGCGGGCCTTGCGCGACATCAACAAGAACACGCTGATCAGCCACGAGAACGGCAACCGGCCGCTGTCGCGCAAGGCGGCGGAGAAATATGGCCGGCTGTTTAACGTCGACCCCGGCTGGCTGCTGTTCAACGCCGATGGCGCAGAGGCCGGACCGGTAAGCTTTGCCCCCTCGCCGCTCACCGTCGACGTCCCGATCGTGTCATGGATCAGCGCCGGCGAGCTCGGCGGCCAGGAGGGCGTGGTCAACCTCTCCGACTATCCGACCATCCCGACCGCCGACCTCGAGGAAGGCGAATGGATCGCGCTGCGCGTCGATGGCCCGTCGATGAACAAGATCTCGCCGCCGGATTCGATCATCTTCGTCAATCTGCGCGACAAGCGGCTGGTGACCAATGGCTGCTACGTGATCGCCGACGAAACCGGCCGCGCCACCTACAAGCGCTACCGCCCGAACGACACCCCGCCCTTCCAGCCGGCGTCGTATCTGGACATCCCGCCGCCGGAGCTGGAGGGCGCGATCACCATCATCGGGCGGGTGAGACGGTCGATAATCGATATGTGAGCAATCTCGCTCTCGCCGTCGGCCTCTGACTGCTCTTTCATGACACCGCAATTTCTGCTTGCATGGCAAGCAGCCGTGGGTGTCGGCCGAGGTCAATGGTTTTCGAGGGAGAACCGGCGAAATGGTGAACCAGGAAGGCGTGGGCGAAAGCCGGCTGATATGGCTGGTACGAAAATGGCGCCCACCGCTGTTGCTGCTGCTGACCGGCCTCGTCGCGCTGGACGTCCGCGGCGCGATGGGGATCGCCGCCAATCTCACCTATGCGGCGTGCATCGGCAATGCGGCCGACGCCAGCCGGCGGATCGAGGCCTGCACGCAAATTATCGATAGCCAGGCCGGCGCTCCTGACAAGCTCGCGACGGCCTACTTCAAGCGCGCCTACGCCTGGTCCATGGAAGGCGATCTCGACCGCGCCATCGCCGACAGCGATCAGGCGATAGGGCTCCATCCTGAATACGCATCCGCTTATTACAACAGAGGCTACGACTGGGCCGCGAAGGGCAATTACGACCGGGCCATTGCCGATTACGGTCAGGCGATCGCCTTCGACCCGAAAAGCAGCGCTGCTTACAACAACCGAGGCCTTGCCTGGTCGTACAAGGGCGACAATAACCGGGCCATCGCGGATTACAATTTGGCGATCATCGCCGATTCCAAGAACGCATCCGCATACCTCAACCGGGGCGGCGCATGGGCGGCGGAGGGCGCCTTCGATCACGCCATCGCCGACTACAACCAGGCCATTGCCTTCGATCCGACACTCATCGGGGTTTATGAAAATCGTGGCCTGAGCTGGGGCGGCAAAGGTGACTACAACCGCGCCATCGCCGATTTCAACGTGGCTATCGGCCTCAATCCGAAACGCGCCTACGCCTATTACGGCCGGGGTCTAGCCTGGTCCAACAAGGGCGACGACGACCGCGCCATCGCCGACTACGACAAGGCCGTGGACCTCGACCCCAAGTTGGCCGATGCCTACCACGCGCTGGGCCTCGCCTGGGCGCACAAGGGCGACCACGACCAGGCAATCGTCGACTACGACCAGGCAATTGCGCTCAATCAGAAATCCGCCGACTTCTACAGCGCCCGAAGCGCCTCCTGGAAGGCGAAGGGGAACCGCGAACGCGCCGAGGCCGACCGGAAGACGGCGGCTAGCCTTGGCGGGACGTAGGTTGCACCGGATTCTTATGACCGTCACTCGTTCAATTTGTACGAAATCGGCTTGACGGGTATTCGTACGTAAAGTACGATATTTCCCTTCTTTCGAGGGGATATCCTTGAACACCGCAAACCACGCCGCCTTCGCCGACCTCTCTCGCCCGCTGCTGTCACCGCTGCCGCTCGAGCAGCGCGAACGCCTCGCCGGCGCCTGGCGAATGGCCAGCCAGGACATCGCCGAGGACATCCGCTTCATCCGCCAGTATCTGAAGGTGATCGCCGAGAAGGACGAGCGCCTGTCGACCGGCACGCTCGTCCACAGCCGCGCCTATGTCGAGGCCTGCGCCGGCTGGCTGCCTCAGACCGTGGCGCGCTATCTGCGCAACCTGCGCGCAGTCACCGAATGCGAGCTCGCCATGACCGCGGCCGGTATCCGCTTCGCTCTGTCCAGCGACGCGTGGGAGGCTTGAAGGGCTAGCGCTCCCCCTTCTCACCCCACAAAAGGCCCACAAGGCGAGACGGTCAGATGGCTCCCTACCAGCTGAACTGCAGCCCCGCATTGCCGCCGACGGTGCCGCTGGAGAAGGCGATGCCCATCGTCCCGGTCAGCCGGCCGCCATGGCAAAGGCTTCGCTCAGCACCGCAGCACCGGTGAAGCCGAAGGCGTCGGCGCCGCCGGCATTGCCCCAGTTGACGCGCAGGCCGAAATGCTCGCCCTGGACGAGGTCCGGCGCGGCAAGGGCAGCCGAGATCGAGGCGTTCTCGAAGGCGCGGGTGACGCGGTTGTCAATGTCGTCGACATGGCTGGCCAGCGCGGTCTTGCCTGTGACTGTGGTGGTGCCGCCATTGCCGTCATCCCGCGCGCGCCCAATCAAGCCAATCGCATACATTCTAATATTCTTAAATTTGCCTTCAGATCACGCCGAAAGCTCGGCGCCGCCTGATCAATCCTATCTCTGCCCTACAAAGACGGTGTTCACCCGTTGAACTTGTCCGGAAACTGTTTGGCGATGCCATCCGTCAGCATGTCGGCGAACTTCAGCATGTGGTCATGGCCTTCATCGTAGGACTTGATGTCTGCCGCCCAGTCCTTGTTCAGCCGGCCGACCACTTCGCCGGTCGTCAGTTCCAGATGCTTGTGCAGCATGTGGCGGAGATCCTTCTCGGGCCAGTTCGGATTGGCCTTGCCAAGGAACACGGCAATGTCGTCGGCATTGGCCGACCATTTATCCTGGGCGGCCGAGAGCTTGTCCTTGCTGCCTGATTTGGCCGCCTCGACCACTTCCGTTGCGATCTTGATATGGTCTTTGAGCAGCGCCGCCAGTTTCTTGCCGGCGGCATCACCGTAATAGGGCTTTACCGCGTCGCCTATTTCATCCTGGTTCTGGAGCAGGCGCTTCGCGACTTCGTCCGTGTCCTGGAGGCCCGCGAGGGCGCTGATGATGTAGTTCCGCGTATAGGTGATGTGGTCTTCCCAGAGTTTCCGCGTTGCCGCTCGAACGTTCGCCGATTGCGGTTCGCCGGCGCGAGCAGGCAGCAGCGACAAGGGTCCGGCAGCCGCAAGAGACACCGCAGTGAGAGAGGAAAGCAGTACTAGACGCCTGTTCATGGCCCGATCTCCGAATGTGCCAACATTCGCGCGACAGATGGGCAGCAAAGCTGGGCCGATCGGCCGTTTCCGCTCCGATCGTCGGCACCCGAAGGCGAATGTTCGCTATCGGAAGATGAACATTAGCAACGACTGAAAAGTTCCGTTGCGGCGACAAAAAAGCGACTTTTGGAGATGGCGATCCTTACGAGGCTGTGGTTGGCGGATAGTGGAAAGAAAAGGCTCCGGCGCACCACGCCGGAGCCTCGTCCTTTTTCGATGCATCAGCCGCCACTGGGAGCCGGCGCCGGGGCCGGAGCCGCGGGCGCAGGCGCTGATGGCGCGGGGGCCGCAGGCGCCGGTTCGGATGGCGCTGGCGCGGCAGGCGCAGGCGCGGACGGCGCGGATGCCGCCGGTGCCTCGACATTGGGCGCATCGACCTTGACGTTGACGTCTTTGCTGCCGCCGCCGTTGAGGTTGATGACACCTGTGAAGAAGAGCAGAACCACGATCGCGAGTATCGCGAGAACGACCGCGACAACCGTACCACCTCCACCCGAGTTCACAACCGTTGGACCGTCAGCCATTTGCTTTTCTCCTCTCGATTGCACTGTCGAGAAAACGGGCGCGTTACGGCAACGTTCCGCACAGGGGACCTCAGTCCCGGCAGCCATGAGACTGAAGTCTCGTTGCCGGGCGCAGAGGGCCGGGCCGGTTGTTTCAAGGCAACCGTGGCCCTGCCAACCCATTGGTAAGGGGACCACCGGGTACGTCCCTTCATCGGCGGTCTCTGGGTGCCCGCCATCATCGTTCCCGTGTCGGCGGGCACCCGCCCCCGGGGGGGCCCCCCTGCCTTGG
>NZ_RZOF01000445.1:0-4433 GCF_003998955.1 Mesorhizobium sp. M4B.F.Ca.ET.017.02.2.1
GCTCGACACGCTCGGCGCCTTCATGCGCAACGAGCGCGACTTCTCGGCCGATGTGCCGAAGCTGAAGATGCCGGTCATGCTCGTCTACGGCGACAGCGACATGTACAAGCCCGAGCACGAGATCAAGTTCTTCCAGATGCTCGGCGGCGGCCAGAAGGATGCCGGCTGGATGCGCGAGAACCTGTCGCAGAACCGGCTGGCGATCATCCCCAACCGCACCCACTACGACATCTTTTTCGCGCCGGAACTGCCCGCCACCGCACTGCCCTTCCTCGACGGTGTGACTAAGGTGAAGAGCTGGGACGAGATGCTCGGCGCAACCGAATAGCGGGTCGGCAATCTCATGCGGCCGTCTCCCTGGAGGCGGCCGCGTGCTTTCTGGACGCGCTGCCATCTGCGCCGGTCGCATCATCGCAAACGATGGCATTCCATAAAAGCTTTTCAATTGACGCAGCGACCCGCCCGGCTACGGTTCCGGCATTCTTCCCGAGCGAACGGACACCGGCAATGACGAAATATCAGGGCGGCTGCCTGTGTGGAGCGGTGCGCTACCGCGCCGAGGTGGCGCCGATCAACGAACGCGTCTGCCATTGCCGAATCTGCCAGAAGGCGATCGGCGCGGCGTTCAACGCGCGGCTGCTGTTTCGCATTGATGACGTGACCGTCGAGGGCGAGGTGGCGACGGTCAACTCCTCGCCGGACCTCAAGCGCGGCTTTTGCGCGGCCTGCGGTGCGACGCTGTTTTCCAGGCGCGATTCCAGAGGTATTCTTGGCATCACCTCCGGCTCGCTCGACGATCCTTCCCTGTTCAAGCCCGACATGCATTTCTGGACGGCCTCGAAGCAGCCCTGGGTACGGTTGGACGACGGCCTGCCGCAATATGAGGGCCTGCCACCGGCCTGACTCATTTCGACGCAGTCCTGCACAAAAATTTCATCTTCGATTCACGACATAGCCGGCAAAGCGTCATTGGCGGGCCATCATTGGCTGCCTATCTATCGTGCGCGGGCCGGCATTCGAGGAGGCGACGGATGAGCGAGAGCATCAACACCCTGGACGAGCTTTTGAACGACCCGATGGTCCGGCTCGTGATGGAGCGCGACCGCGTGCAGCCGGCGGAGCTTCGCACCCTGCTCGAGAGGGCTCGCGGCGGCGCGGCTGACGACATGCGCGCCGGCCAGCCGATGGTGCCGCCGGCCCACATGGTCGCCAAGAACTGCTTCCGGCAATGGCTGCGGGTCTAAAGCAATTCAAAGAACAAGCTAGAACTAGTTGGAAGTAGCCGGCAAATAGCTGTAATGGCTGCGGAAATAGGCGATCCTGAAGCCAAGGCGCGCATAGTTGCGATAAGCAGGGCCGTCGCGCTCCTCATGCGGCGCCTCGATGTCGGCGACGAATAGTTTCGCGCCGGCCGCAAGGCCGTCGCGGACCAGCGCTTCGCCAAGCACCGCGTCGAGATCGAAGCTCGGCGCCATGATGCCGGGCACCGGTGCGTCGATGCCGCTCCAGGCCGCGCCATCGGCGCCGATGAACAGCGAGCGCACCGCCACCACCGCGCCGTCCCGCTTCAGCATGTAATGATGCCAGCCCTTGCGGCCGACCAGCGCCAGCAGCCAGGGTGAGGTCGCCAGCCGATACTGACGGTCGATGAAGCCGGCCCATTCCGCCGCCGTTGATTTCGTAACGCGCTCGACAGCAACCCCGTCGGCCGCGAAGAGCGGCTCGGATGGCAGTGGCTCCGCTTCGCGATAGATACGCTCCCAGCCGCCCTGGCGCTGCAGGCCGCGCGCTTCGAGCCAGCATCTGAGTCGGGAAGGTTCGGTGTGCGGATTGACGTAGAACCAGGGCCGCGAAATGCCGGCAGCCCGGTAATGCGCCAGCAGCGTGTCGAGCTGGCTTTCGGTGGCCGGGCTGTCGACGCCGAGATTCTTCACGCAGTTGAAATGGATGAACGGGATGGTCGTGCAGGTCGTCCAGGCGAGGTCGCCTTCTGCTGCCATCGAAAGCCCCTGTCGCGCGGCGAAATCGGCCGGCGCCGCGGCGTAGAGGTCGAGCCAGGCATTGACCTCGGCGCGCTCGATGGCGCGGCTGAAGTCGCCTGACACATCCTCGATCGCGATGGCCGGCGGATGCGGCACCGGCACTATCACGGGTTCCAGTTCCGACAGGGCGGACGACATGGTTTCTCCTCCCGAATGCCTAACCTTACGATGTAAGATTAGTGGAGGATAATATCATGGCGAGGCTTGTCAAGCGGGATGTGGGAAGCACCGTTGACCCGAGGACATTCCGATGATGCCGTCGGCGCCGCCATTTATCCCTAACAAGTTGATTCAAACTTTATTGGTAATTTCTCGTTAGGAATCGGATCTGCCGGCGGCAATCCGCCCTCGGCCTGTTTTGTTTTGTGTACAGGTCCAGATGCGGTTCTCAGGCGTCGTCAGTTTTGTGCTTGCATCGCTGTGCCTTGCCGGCTGCTCGTCCACATCGGGCATGGACGCCTTGCAGGTGCCGTCCAACGAAACCACCAGTTCCGTCGTCAGGCCGAGCGCCCCCGTCGCGGCGGCCGGGGCCACGGCCGAAACGGAAACGACGGTCGAGACCACATCGATGGCTGGCGACGCGCGCATGCGGCCACCGGAGCCGGTGGCCGACGACAATGCGCCTCCGTTCAGTCTTGCCGAGGAAGAGACGGTCGCGTTCCCCGCGCCGAACCTGCCCGACAGCGTCGAGCCGCCGGTCCAGCCGGCAGCCCTAATGGCGCCGCCGAAGCGCCTGTCGCGGGCCGCGCCCGCGATGCTGGCCGGTCCCGTCACCCGCTATGGCTTCCGCGATGCCAAGCCGATCAATTTCGGCCGCGCCTCGCCCCGGCACCTTGCCGTGCACGGCGTCGACGTTTCGCGCTGGCAGGGCAACGTCAACTGGGAAAAGCTGCGCGCCCAGGGCGCCAACTTCGCCTACATCAAGGCGACCGACGGCGGCGATCATCTCGACCCGATGTTCAGGACCAACTGGCGCAATGCCGATGCTGCCGGGCTGAAGCGCGGCGCCTATCATTTCTTCTACTGGTGCCGCACCGCCGGCGAGCAGGCCGACTGGTTCATCCGCAATGTGCCGCGGGTCGAGGGCGCGCTGCCGCCGGTGATCGACGTCGAATGGAACGGCGAGTCGTCCTGCAAGCGGCGGCCGTCGCGCGACACGGTGCTGGAGAAGATGCAGGTGTTCATGGACAAGCTTGAACGCTATTACGGCCAGCGTCCGATCATCTACACCAGCCCCGACTTCTATCGCGACAATCTGCGCGGCGCCTTCCCCGACTATCCGTTCTGGCTGCGCGCCGTGGCGCGCCATCCGTCAAAGGTCTATCCCGGCCGCAAATGGGTGTTCTGGCAGTATTCCGGCTCCGGCCTGTCGCACGGGGTGAGGGGCCGCATCGACCTCAACGTCTTCCATGGCGACGAGCGCGCCTGGCGAGCATGGGCCGGCGGACAGACGACCGTCGCCGACGCGGACTGAGCGTTCTCGGCTGGCGCGAATACCGGCAGGCCGCCGTCGTCCCATCCCCCGGCGGCATTTTCAGTGATTTGCTAAGGATCCACTCACCTTTTTCCTTAGTGGTCCTGCAATGCCCGGCTGGTAACATCCGCGTGATCATGCATGCCGCGCGCAACACCGCGCGGCCCGGCATGAATGGGCATGGAGGGGTCGATGCGCAATCCGGTTCTGGCAATCGTTTTCGTGGCCGCTGTCGGCTACGGATTTTTCAATGCGCTCGGGCACGGGCGGAGCGACAAGCCGATGGCCATTCCGGCCGCGGCGCCGGGCGCCTCGCAGACGGCGCCTCGCGCGATGACGGAGAACGTCGTCGCCTATTCCACCGAAGACAAGGCGATGCAGGCCGCCAAGAACAAGGGCCACTCGACGCTGCCGCGCTTCCACGAGCTGATGGCCGCCGGCACGCCCGGCACCTACACGGTGAAGTTCCCGCTTACCCAGAACGGCGCCACCGAGCACATCTGGATGCAGCTCACCGGCCTGGGCGACGGCACCTTCATCGGCCTGCTCGCCGACGAGCCGGTCAACGGCACCAAATACAAGATGGGCGACCGCATGACGGTGGCGGAAGCCGACGTCGAGGACTGGATGGTCAAGAACGGCGGCGAGGTTTACGGCGGCTATACCGTGCGCCAGGCGTTTGCCGACATGCCGAAGGAACAGGCCGCGAAATACGGCATCACCTTCAAGGATTGAAGCACATCTTCCCTTCTTCCCCTGTGGGAGAAGGTGGATCGGCGCGCAGCGCCGAGACGGATGAGCAACTGTGTTCGTCAGGACCTGTTTGGATTCCAAGGTTCGTTGTTTTGGATCATCGCGCTGAGGATGGTCAGGATCTTTCGTGCCACGGCGACGAGAGCGACCTTCGGCTCCTTGCC
>NZ_RZOF01000446.1:0-4343 GCF_003998955.1 Mesorhizobium sp. M4B.F.Ca.ET.017.02.2.1
GCCTACCGCATGTTCGCCAACGACAGCGGCTGGGTGCGCCGGCTGGAAGAGGCGATCCGCAACGGCCTGACGGCGGAAGCAGCGGTGGAGAAGGTGCAGAGCGACATGCGCGCCCGCATGCTGCACATGACCGACCCCTATCTGCGCGAGCGGATGAGCGATTTCGACGACCTTGCCAACCGCCTGCTGCGCCAGCTGATGGGGCGCGGGCCGGAGGATGTCGCGGCGTCGCTGCCGAAGGATGCCATCCTCGTCGCCCGTTCGATGGGCGCCGCCGAGCTGCTCGACTACCCGCGCGACAAGCTGCGCGGCGTGGTGCTGGAGGATGGGGCGGCAACCAGCCACGTCGTCATCGTGGCGCGCGCCATGGGCATTCCCGTCGCCGGGCAGATGAAGGGCGCCGTTTCGATGGCGGAAAACGGCGATGCCATCATCGTCGACGGCGAAGAGGGCACGATCCATCTCAGGCCGCAGCCCGACCTCGAGGCCGCCTATGCCGAGAAGGTGCGCTTCCGCGCCCGCCGGCAGGAGGTCTATCGCGAGCTGCGCAAGAAGCCGTCGGTGACCAAGGACGGTGTTGCGGTCGACCTCCTGATGAACGCCGGCCTCGCCGTCGACCTGCCGCAGCTTGCCGAGTCTGGCGCGGCCGGCATCGGCCTGTTCCGCACCGAGTTGCAATTCATGGTCGCCTCGACCTTCCCGCGCGCCGAAGCGCAGGAGCGGCTCTACCGCGACGTGCTCGAAGCGGCGCGCGGCAAGCCGGTGACCTTCCGCACAATCGACATCGGCGGCGACAAGGTGCTGCCCTATTTCAAGGGCGCGCTGCAGGAGGAGAACCCGGCGCTCGGCTGGCGGGCGATCCGGCTCACCCTCGATCGCCCGGGCCTGCTGAGGACGCAGATCCGCGCCTTGCTGAAAGCTTGCGGCGGCCGCGAGCTGAAGCTGATGCTGCCGATGGTGACGGAGCTCGGCGAGATCGCCCAGGCGCGCGAGATCATCGATCGCGAGGTCAGGCATCTGTCGCGCTTTGCCCACCACCTGCCGACCAGCCTGAAGCTCGGCGCGATGCTCGAAGTGCCGTCGCTGCTGTTCCAGCTCGACGAGCTGATGAAGGCGGTCGACTTCGTCTCGGTCGGCTCCAACGACCTGTTCCAGTTCGTCATGGCGGTCGATCGCGGCAACACGCAATTGTCCGACCGTTTCGACACGCTGTCGGCGCCGTTCCTGCGGGTGCTGAAGCAGATCGCCGATGCCGGCGCCCGCAATCACACGCCGGTGACGCTGTGCGGGGAACTCGCCGGAAAACCGATATCGGCGATGGCGCTGATCGGCCTCGGCTTCCGCTCGATCTCGATGTCGCCGGCCTCGATCGGCCCGGTCAAGGCGATGCTGACGGAACTGCCGCTCGACGAGTTGCAGGCCTTCTTCGCCGACAATCTGATGGCGCCGGCGCAAGGGCTGCCGATGCGGGCGCTGCTGCAGGCCTTTGCCGACGACCGCTCCATTCCGCTATAGAATCCGCCATGATCAACCTGCCGCGCGACCGCATGGATCAAGTCGTCAAGCGTTTCGAGATGCTCGAAGCGCAGATGTCGGCCGGCCCGGCGCCGGATGCCTATGTAAAGATGGCATCGGAATATGCCGAGCTGCAGGACATGGTGGCCAAGGTCAGGGAATTGCGCTCGGCCGAGCACGAGCAGGCCGACCTCGAAGCGATGCTCGCCGACAAGGGCACCGATGCCGAGATGCGGGCGCTCGCCGAGGCGGATCTGCCAGGGGTGGAGGAGCGCATCGAGGCGCTACAGAAGGATATCCAGATCCTGCTTCTGCCCAAGGATGCCGCCGACGACAAGAATGCCATCCTCGAAATCCGTGCCGGCACCGGTGGCGATGAAGCCGCTCTTTTCGCCGGCGACCTGTTTCGCATGTATGAGCGCTATGCCGCCGAACGCGGCTGGCGGTTCGAGACCGTGTCGGCCAGCGACGGCGATGCCGGCGGTTTCAAGGAAATCATCGCTACGGTCTCGGGCAAGGGCGTGTTCGCGCACCTGAAGTTCGAATCCGGCGTGCATCGCGTGCAGCGCGTGCCGGCGACCGAGGCCAGCGGGCGCATACACACCTCCGCGGCGACCGTCGCCGTGCTGCCGGAGGCCGAAGAGGTCGACATCGAAATCCGCGCCGAAGACATCCGCATCGACACGATGCGCGCCTCGGGTTCAGGCGGCCAGCACGTCAACACCACCGATTCGGCCGTCCGCATCACCCATTTGCCGACCGGGATCATGGTGGTGCAGGCAGAGAAATCGCAGCACCAGAACCGGGCGAAGGCCATGCAGATCCTGCGCGCCCGGCTCTATGATATGGAGCGCAGCAAGGCGGACGAGGAGCGTTCGGAATCGCGCAAGTCGCAGGTCGGCTCGGGCGACCGCTCGGAGCGCATCCGCACCTACAACTTTCCGCAAGGGCGCCTCACCGACCATCGCATCAACCTCACCCTCTACAAGCTCGACCGGGTGATGATGGGCGAACTCGACGAGGTCGTCGATGCGCTGATCGCCGACCACCAGTCGAAGCTGCTCGCCGACATCGGCGTCGATGGCTGACATCTTGCCCGGCACGCTCGGGCCGCTGCTGCGGGAGGCGCGTCATCGTCTTGCCGCCGCCGGCGTGGCCGATCCGGCGCTGGATGCCAGGCTGCTGGTCGAGCATTTTTCCGGAACGACCCGCACCCAGGCCATCGCCGAGCCGTCGCAAACGGTGCGGGAGGACGCGATTGCGGCAATCGATGTGGCCCTGCGACGGCGCGTCGCAGGCGAGCCGGTGCACCGTATCCTCGGGTTTCGCGAGTTCTACGGCCTGCGGCTTGGGCTTTCACCCGAAACGCTGGAGCCGCGGCCCGACACCGAGACGCTGGTCGAGGCGATCCTGCCCTTCGCCAGGGCGACAGCGGAGCGGCTTGGCGAATGCCGCATCCTCGATCTCGGCACCGGTACCGGCGCCATCGCGCTGGCTCTGCTCAGCGCCGTTCCCGGCGCCGTCGCCACGGGTGTCGACATTGCCGGGGGCGCGCTGGCCACCGCCATGCGCAATGCCTGCGAACTGGGCCTGGCCGACAGGTTCGAAACGCTTGAATCCGACTGGTTTGCAAAAGTTTCCGGCCGGTACCATGTAATTGCCGCAAACCCTCCCTATATACCCAGTCGAGACATAGGAAATCTGCAGGACGAGGTCCGCGATTTCGATCCGCATCTGGCCCTTGATGGCGGCGCGGACGGTCTTGGTCCCTACCGGATCATCGCCGCTGAGGCGACAAGGTTTCTGGAAGCCGAGTGCAGGGTTGCGGTCGAGATCGGCCACACGCAACGTAACGAAGTCACGGACATCTTCATGGCAGCCGGCTACCGGTTGTCCGGTATGTTCCGCGACCTCGGCGGAAACGACAGGGTTCTGGTGTTCGAACGCGCAAACCCCTGATGCAGTGCGAAATAGGGCTTGGCAATGCCCGGGAATGCAGCTAGGGTCGAAGTAACCGGATGAGACGAAGCAGGCAGTGCTCTTAGCGATTCGGTTTTCCTTGGAAATAGCTGCCTTCTTGCGCAATCGACGCCAATGCTTCGTGCGGGAATCGTCCGGCAAGTGATGTAACCGGAACAGGATGGCACGTGGCGCCAACGCAATTGATGCGGGCGAACGCCGGTGAAGAAACGAAACGGCTGGCTGCATGAGCGCCTCCGTTCGTAAAAAAGTTTTCGAAAATTTCACACTGAAGAGAGTCGAATGAGGCCACAACAGCAGAACAGGCGCATGCGCGGTCGCAACAACAATGGCGGCGGCGGTGGCAACAACAACAACCGCAAGGGCCCCAATCCCCTGACGCGCAACTACGAGAGCAACGGCCCGGATGTGAAGATCCGCGGATCGGCTCAGCAGATTGCCGAAAAATACGCCGCACTCGCCCGTGACGCGCAAAGCTCCGGCGACCGGGTGATGGCGGAGAACTACCTCCAGCACGCCGAGCACTACAATCGCATCATTGCCGCCGCGCAGGCGCAGATGCCGATCCAGAACGTCCAGCAGAACCGCGACGATTTCGACGAAGATGCGGACGAGGATCGCGACGAGTTCGACAACAACATCGGCAACAGCAATACCGCGGAAGCCCCGGCTGCGCAGGCCAACCATGGCGGCGGGCCGCAGCCGGTGATCGAAGGCGAACTGGCCTTCAACCAGGACAACGGCAACCGCGATGGCGGTGGGCGCGACAACGGCCGCGACAATGGCCAGCGCGACAACAATGGCGGGCGCCCCCGCGACCGCCGTCCGAACGGCGGCTACCGCCAGAA
>NZ_RZOF01000447.1:0-4328 GCF_003998955.1 Mesorhizobium sp. M4B.F.Ca.ET.017.02.2.1
GAACATCGCGTTCGCCACGGCGCCGCATTCCATCCAGAAGCTCGGCGGCTGACCGGAGACCCAAAGATGCCCCTGCCCCAACCCAACCTCTACCCGGCTTTCAACATCGTACGGCTCAGCCACGTCGAGCTCGCCGTCACGGATCTCGCGAAGTCGCGCGCCTTCTATGTCGACACGCTCGGCCTGCAGGTGACCGACGAGACCAAAGACGCGATCTACCTGCGCGCGCTGGAAGAACGCGGCCATCACTGCATCGTGCTCAGGAAAGGCCCGGTCGCGGAAGCGCGCGACCTCGGCTTCAAGGTCTTTTCCGATGAGGACCTCGACAAGGCCGAGTACTTCTTCAAGGGCAAGGGCCTGCCGGTGGAGTGGGTGGAGCGGCCCTACCAGTCGCGCACCTTCCGCACCCGCGATCCGCACGGCATTCCGTTGGAATTCTACTCCAGGATGGAGCGGCTGCCGCCGATCCATCAGAAATACGCGCTCTACAAGGGCGTGAAGCCGCTGCGCATCGACCATTTCAACTGCTTCTCGCCGAACGTCGATCAATCGGTCGCGTTCTACAACGAGCTCGGCTTCCGCGTGACCGAATACACCGAGGATGCCGAGACCGGTAGGCTGTGGGCCGCCTGGACGCATCGCAAGGGCGGCGTGCACGACATCGCCTTCACCAACGGCCTCGGCCCGCGCCTGCATCACGTCGCCTTCTGGGTGCCGACGCCGCTCAACATCATCGACCTGCTCGACCTGATGGCCACCACCGGCTGGCTGCCGAACATCGAGCGCGGCCCGGGCCGGCACGGCATTTCCAACGCCTTCTTCCTCTACATCCGCGACCCCGACAACCATCGCATCGAGATCTATTGCTCCGACTACCAGACGGTCGACCCCGATCTGGAGCCGATCAAATGGGACCTCAAGGATCCGCAGCGCCAGACGCTTTGGGGCGCGCCGGCTCCGAAGAGCTGGTTCGAGGAAGGCAGCGTCTTTGCCGGGGTGAAGCCGCGTCCGTCCGATCTGGCGGCGTCGCCAATCGTGGCGCCCTAACTGTGTGCGGAGTTTCAGCATGAGCGCGGCGCGCCTCGCCACTTTCACCGTCGGCGGCAAGACGCGCTACGGCGCGATCACCGACAAGGGCGTCGTCGACCTTTCGGCGCGCCACACCCAATGGCCGACGCTGCGCGAGGTGATCGAGGCCGGCGCGTTGCGCCGGCTGGCGGAGGAGGCGGATGCCTTCGCGCCCGACTTCAAGGTTGAGGACATCGCCTACGAGATCCCAATCCCCTCCCCGGAAAAAATCATCTGCGTCGGCGTCAATTTTCCAGACCGCAACGAGGAGTACAAGGACGGACAGGCGGCGCCCTCCAACCCGTCGCTGTTCATCCGCTTCCCGCGGTCCTTCGTCGGCCATGGCGCGCCGCTGGTGCGGCCACCGGAATCGCCGCAGCTCGACTATGAGGGCGAGATCGTCATCGTCATCGGCAAAGGCGGCCGCCGCATCGCCGAGGCCGACGCGCTCGGCCACATCGCGGCGCTGTCGCTGTGCAACGAAGGCACGCTCCGCGACTGGGTGCGCCACGCCAAATTCAACGTCACGCAAGGCAAGAATTTCGACCGTTCCGGTTCGATCGGCCCGTGGCTGGTGCCGTTCACCGACGCGGCGCAGATCGCCGACATCTCGCTCACCACGCGCGTCAATGGCGAGGTCCGCCAGCGGGACCGCACCGGCCGCATGATCTTTTCCTTCCGCAAGATCATCGCCTACATCTCGACCTTCACCACGCTGGTGCCGGGCGACATCATCGTCACCGGCACGCCGACCGGCGCCGGCGCCCGCTTCGAGCCGCCGATCTGGCTGAAGCCGGGCGACGTCATCGAAGTCGAGGCCGACGGCATCGGCCTGCTCCGCAACGGCGTCGTCGACGAGGGAGCTGGCCGATGATGACCGAAGCGCAGGTCGAGGATGCCGCGGCGAGGCTGTTCGAGGCCGAGCGCGAGCGCCGGCAGATCCGGCTGCTCAGCCTCGACTTTCCGCAAGCGACCATGGACGACGCCTACCGGGTGCAGGCGGCGCTGGTGAAGCGCAAGGTGGCGTCGGGGCTGGCCATCAAGGGCTGGAAGATCGGCCTGACCTCGAAGGCGATGCAGTCGGCGCTCAGCATCGACATTCCAGACTCGGGCATTCTGTTCGACGACATGTTCTTCGAGGACGGCGCCACGGTTCCGGGCGGCCGCTTCATCCAGCCGCGCATCGAGGCCGAGATCGCCTTCGTCATGAAGGCGCCGCTCGCCGGCCCGGACGTGTCGATCGACGACGTGCTCGACGCCACCGACCATATCACGCCGGCGCTGGAGATCCTCGACACCCGCATCGAGCGGATGAACAAGGAGACCGGCAGGATCCGCACCTTCTTCGACACCATCTCCGACAATGCCGCCAATGCCGGCATCGTCGTCGGCGGCCGCTCGGCCGGGCCGCGCGAGGCGGACCTGCGCTGGATCGGCGCCATCGTGTCGCGCAATGGCGAGGTCGAGGAGACCGGGCTCGGCGCAGGCGTGCTCGACCATCCGGCGAAAGGCATCGCCTGGCTCGCCAACCGTCTGCATCAGTACGGCATGCGCATCTCCGCCGGAGAGGTGGTGCTGTCCGGCTCCTTCATCCGGCCAGTGGAATGCAGGCACGGCGACCAGATAGCCGCCGATTTCGGCCCGTACGGAATCATCCGCATCGCCTTCGCCTGACAGCACCCATCCCGAAAGAAAAAAGGCCGGGCGCGAATGCGGCCCGGCCAGAAATGAAGGTCAAACCTTCAGAGGGGAACATCGTTCGGCGCAATGGGAGGAGAACGCCGAACGATGTATCCTATGTGGGCTTTGACCGGTGAGTTTGCGACGAACAGAATTCCAAATATCAGCCGAAGCGCGAAAAAATATCGCGCAAGCAGGACCGCGGCCTCAGCCAGCCGCTGCCGCCTCCAGCAGATCTGCATAGTGCCGGCGCGCCACATCCGGGTGGGAACGCAGGCGGCTTTTCAGCACATTGGTCCCGACGTCGCGAAACAGCGGATTGTCGGGGTCGCTTGCCGGACCGCGCGCCTCCGCCGCCAGGTCCTCGGGTAGGTCGAGCAGCGGGATCGTCGCGTCGAGCCGGGCGCTGAAGAAGAACGGCACCGAGATGCGCTCGACGCCGGGCGGCGGCGTCACCACCCGATGGACCGTTGCCCGCAGATATCCGTTCGAGGCCAGTTCGAGCAATTCGCCGATGTTGACCACCAGCGTCTGCGGGATCGGGTCGACATTCACCCAATTGCCATTGTACTCGACCTGCAGCCCCTTGTTCTCGTCCTGCAGCAGCAGGGTCAGGAAGCCGCCATCCTTGTGGGCGCCGACGCCCTGGTCGTCGCCGGTGGCGTCGCGGCCGGGGTAGCGCACGATCTTCATGCGGTGGTTGGGTTCGTCGCGATAGATCGCATCGAAGGCGTCTTCCGGCTGGTCGAGCGAGAGCGCGAAGGCCTTGAGCAGGCGGATCGCCACCTGGGTCGCCTTGCTCTGCCAGGCAAGCAGCGCCGGTTTCAGCTCCGGCAGGGCGTGCGGCCACTGGTTCGGCCCCTGCAGCCGCGTCCAGGCTGGAACGCCCGGCCCCTGCGCGATCGTCGGCCGCTCGACGCCGATGTCGAGCTGCTCGCGCCAGTCGGCCTTGCCCTTGGTCAGCTCGCCGCCGGCGCGCGTATAGCCGCGGAACTGCGAGGATTTGACCATTTCGATCGCCAGCTTGTCGGCCTCCGGCAAGGCGAAGAACAGCCGCGAGGCATCGAGCACGTCGGAGATTTCAGAAGCCGATATGCCGTGGCCGGAGAGATAGAAGAAGCCCACGTCGCGCGCGGCCGTGCGCAGGTCGAATAGAAAGGTCCGCCGTTCCGAGGCGCCCTGGTCGAGGCGGTCGAGATCGAGCACGGGGATAATTCTGGCCATGGTCAGGCTCCTTTCGCGGCACTATGCGACCCCGCCCCACGATGCCATGCGCGCGGCCCCGGCCCAAGCAACGCACGATCCAATCTCGGCGCGAATGACGCAAAGCCGGCGCTGCATTCCGCTGCCGGCGGGCAAAGAACTTCCGGCCCTCCCATCATCAGCGTCGATCCAGCCTGGCGACCAGCCGGTCGCCCGCCCACTGGATGCCGCAGACAAGGATGATCAGGACGATGACCACGGCGACCATGACGCTGGTCTCGAAGCGCTGGTAGCCGTAGCGGATGGCGAGATCGCCAAGCCCGCCGGCGCCGATGGCGCCGGCCATGGCCGAGGCGCCGACCAGCGTCACCAGGGTC
>NZ_RZOF01000448.1:0-4317 GCF_003998955.1 Mesorhizobium sp. M4B.F.Ca.ET.017.02.2.1
TCACCCAACTGTTCGACCGCAATGACGAGCATGATGTCGGCCATATCCGCCTGTCGCGCGAGGCCGACCTGCTGGTGGTGGCGCCGGCCACCGCCGATCTGATGGCGAAGCTTGCCAACGGCCATGCCAATGATCTCGCCTCGACTGTGCTTCTCGCCACCGACAAGAAGGTGCTGATGGCGCCGGCGATGAACCCGAAAATGTGGTCGCATCCGGCGACCCGCCGCAACCGGGCGACCCTGCAAAAAGACGGCGTTGTCTTCGTCGGCCCGGCCAAAGGCGAGATGGCCGAGAGCAACGAGGCGGGCGAGGGCCGCATGGCCGAACCGCTGGAGATCGCAGCCGCGATCGAGGCGCTGCTCGACGAGAGGCCGAAGCCGCTGGCGGGCCGCAGGATCATCGTCACCTCGGGGCCGACGCATGAGCCGATCGACCCGGTGCGCTATATCGCCAACCGCTCGTCCGGCAAGCAGGGTCACGCCATTGCGGCGGCGTTGGCGAAGCTCGGCGCCGATGTGCGGCTGGTCTCCGGTCCGGTCACCATCGCCGATCCGGCCGGCGTCATCACTACCCATGTCGAGACCGCCGCCGAGATGAAGGGCGCGGTCGAAAGCCTTTTGCCGGCGGATGCGGCGGTGTTCGTCGCCGCCGTCGCCGACTGGCGCACGGCGAACGCCGCCGGCGAGAAGATCAAGAAGGTGGCCGGCGAGGGACCGCCTTCGCTGCAGATGATCGAGAATCCGGACATCCTCGCCGGCGTCGGTCATAACAGGCAGCGGCCGGGGCTGGTCGTCGGCTTTGCCGCCGAGACGCAGGACCTGATCAGCAACGCCGAGGCCAAGCTGAAGAAGAAGGGCGCCGATTTCATCGTCGCCAACGACGTCTCGCATGAAAGCGGCATCGGCCCGTCCGGCGTGATGGGCGGCGACCGCAACAAGGTGCGGATCGTCTCGAAGGCAGGCGTCGAGGAATGGCCCGAGATGGGCAAGGACGAGGTGGCGACACGACTCGCCGCGCTCATTGCCGAGCGGCTGAAGACCATCGTTGTCTGAACTCCCCGCCGCCGAGTAATCTCACTCGGCGGCGATGCCTGTAACGCTCGCGTTGGCGGCTAGTCCGGCTTCGATGGACTCCGAAATGATCCTCAGGCCGAGATCCAGGTCCTCCTCGGAGATGGTCAAAGGAGGAGCTATGCGGAAGACGCCGCCCATCCCGGGAAGCTTGACGATGTTCATGCTCAGGCCGCGCCGGAACGCTTCCGCCGCGATTGCGGCGCCCAACTCGTGATTGGGCACCTTGCCGTCCTTGACGATCTCGACCCCGAGCAGCAGGCCGCGACCGCGCACGTCGCCGACACATTCGTAGCGCTGCTTCAGCCGCGACAGCCCTTCGAAAAGTTTCGCTCCCAGGCGCTGGGCCCGGTCGACGAGCTTTTCCTCTTCCACCACATCGAGCACCGCAACGCCGACAGCCGCCGGCAGCGGGTCGGAGACATGCGTGGTGTAGAACAGGAAGCCCTTGTCGTGCGCCGCTTCCTCGATTTCAGCCGTCGTCATCACCGCCGACAGAGGAAGCCCGGCGCCGATGGTCTTGGACAGCGTGAGGATGTCAGGGGTGACGTCATCTTTTTGGAAAGCGAACATGTCTCCCGTGCGGCCGATGCCGGTCTGCGCTTCATCGAGGATCAGCAGCATTCCGCGCTCGCGGCATTTCTGCTGGAGTGCCGCCAGATAGCTTTGCGGCAATTCCAGAATGCCGCCGCTCGACAGGATCGGCTCGGCGACAAAGGCCGCCAGGCTCCCGGTCGACTGGCTGTCGATCATATCGAACGCATCGTTCAGCTCGGTCAGCCAGTCCAATGAACCGTCGGCATTCCTGAAGCGCGGCCGGAAGCTGTTGGGCGCGGGAATCGCAAGGGATCCAACCGCCGCGGGCCCATAGCCCTTGCGGCCGGCGCTGTAGGTCGCCGACGCGGCGGCACCTGTCATCCCGTGCCAACTCTTCGAGAAGGCGACGATCTCGTGCTTGCCGGTCACCAGCTTGGCCATCCGGATGGCTGCTTCGTTGGACTCGGCGCCGGTCGAGAGCAGCAGCACCCTGTCGAGGCCGGGCGCCAGCGCGGCGAGACGTTCGGCAAGCTCGACCACCGGGCGGGACAGCATGCCGCTGAAAAGATGCGCGGCCCTTTCCACCTGGCGGCTGACCGTCGAGACGATCCTGGGGTGAGCATGCCCGAGCAGGGCGCTCATCTGCCCGGAGGTGAAGTCGAGGATGGGCCTGTCGTCGGCATCGTAGACGAAGGAGCCAGCGGCGCGCTCGATGATGGCGGGCTCGAAGCTGCCGCCATAGCGGATCAGGTGCTTGCGCGCCGAATCCCAAAACCCAGGCTCCAAGTTTTTCGACATCTCTCAACTCCAGCAAGCGTTGAGCCAACAATCTAGCGGCTGGCGCGGATGCAGTAAAATTGATAGTTGTCGGATTCTGATATCAATGGATTTGATATGCTCGATCTCAAGCTGCTGGCGACATTCGTGCGCGCGGCGCATTCGGGAACCCTCAGTGCGGTGGCGGTACAGGTCGGACGCACGCAGTCGGCCGTGACAATGCAGGTGCAGCGGCTCGAGGAAGCCCTCGGCCAGAGCCTGTTTCATCGCAGCGGCAGCGGGGTGCGGCTCACCGGCAGCGGCGAGCGCTTCCTGGCCTATGCCGAGCGCATCCTCAAAATCCATGACGAGGCGATCTCGGCGCTGTCCGACAAAGGCCTGCACGGTTCGATTATTTTCGGCAGTCCCGAGGACTATCTGAGCGCGTTCTTTCCCGCGCTGCTGAAGGGCTTCGGAACCATATATCCCGATGTCGAAATCAAGGTGGTTTCGGCGCCCACCGTCGAATTGCGGACGCTTCTCAACGCGCGCCAGATCGACCTTGCGCTTGTCTCCAGTCCGAACGCAAGCGACGCGCATGTGCGCACCGAAGCGCTCGTATGGGTGGGCAGCAAGCCGGCGCTGGACCTCTACGATTTTGGCGACATCGTGCCGCTGGCGTTGTCGGCGTCGAATGCCGTCGACCACAAGGCGGCTTGCGAGGCCATGGCGCGCGCCGGACTGCGCTACAAAATATCCTATGCCAGCAACAGCCTTGCCGGGCTGATCGCCGTGGCGCGGTCGGGCCTGGCAATCAGCGTGATGACCGAGGATGCGGTGCCGTCGGACCTCCATATTCTGGGCGCGCCGCTTCCTCGCTTGCCCCAGCTTGGCATTCTGGTCGCCTTTGCCGACGCCGAGCGATCACCCGCGGTCGAGGCCTTCGCCGATCACATCCGAGCCGTTCTGCCGTCCCTGTGAGAACTTCCGCTCTCCGATTGTCTCCCGAGGTCAGCCCGTCGCTTCCTGTGGATGCGCGGCTGGCATAGCGATACTGATGGCCGCCAGGCAGCCGAGAATGCCGAGCGGCACGAAGGCGAGGAACAGCCAGCCGGCGACGTTCGCCGCCGCGTCGCGGTTCAGGCCTTCGGAAAAGCCGCTGGCATTGGCGATGATGCCGGCGAGCGCCGCCCCCACCGCATAGCCGATGCGCTGCATGGTCGGCACCGCGGCGGAGGCGATGGTCTGCTCGCCGTCACGGGCCGAGGCGACGATGACGCGGGTCAGGAACGGCCAAGACACGCCGAAGCCGCCGCCCTGCAGAAGAGCGCAGAGCAGGATCAACGGAATCGAGCCGCTCGGGATTGCATAGGCAAGCCCGGCGAGGCCGGCCGCGATCATCAGGGCGCCGATGACGATGATCAGCCGCTCGCGCTCCAGCGGTGCGTTGGCGACGAGGATCGCGAGAATCGACCAGGCGATCGATTCGGCGGCGATGATGTAGCCGGTGGTCAGGATCGGGATGCCGTGCAGCGTGGTCAAGAGCAGCGGCCCGTAGATGGCGAAGGAACAGGTCGCCACCGAGAAGGCGGCCACCATGGTCATGCCGCTGCCGACCGGCGAGCGCCAGGAAAACAGCCGCGACGGAAACAGCCGCGAGGGTGGCTTCAGCGCATCGATGCGGAAGAATAGCACGAGGCCGATCAACCCCAGCCCAAGCAGTAGCGAGGAGCGCAGCAGGGCGACATCGACGCCGGCGCTGGCGATCAGCACGACGCTGACGGCAAGGCAGCCGAGCGCTGCATAAGGGAAGGGCGGCGCCGTGCCCTTGTCCACCTGCGGCCTGGTCGCCTGCGGCGTGTCGAGCACGATGAAGCTTGCCAGCGCCATGGCGGTGCCGCCGACGGTGAAGATGCCGAAGGCCCAGCGCCAGGACAGAAGCTCGGCCATGATG
>NZ_RZOF01000449.1:0-4274 GCF_003998955.1 Mesorhizobium sp. M4B.F.Ca.ET.017.02.2.1
GGTCACCAGTGACGCCGCCTGGTCGGCGGCAAGGGTGAAGAGGATGAGGAACACCAGCGTGTTCTTCAGGAAATTGTCGTTGAAGGCGGACAGGAACTGCGTCCAGAAGAGAGGCGCGAAGCGCCGCGACATCATCAGATGGGTGTTCATGGCAAGTTCCAATGGGCAAGGCCATCGAGCAATCCGAGATGGATCGGTCAGCGGTTGCTTGCGCGGTTTGAGCCTCGTTTTAAGCGAGAAGCCGGTTAAACTTCGTTACTGCGGTTGACATCCATCATCAGCTTTTCGGCCTTGGCGCCTTGCAGCCTGTTGATGAACCGGCCCGTTTCCTCGGCGTCACGCAGCGTCTTGGTGATGGCGATGGACGTCTTCCAGGCACTCGAATGGTTGGAAACATAGCTGTTGGTGGCCATCGATATGATCCTTTCGTTTCAGGGTTAAGCCGGGTCGGCGCTGGCTGGTTTCAGGGCCGGATACAATCAGCAGGCTTCGTCATCCTCTTCGCCGCTCACTTTCCATGAACGATGTTCATAATCGCAACATAGCACATTGTGAACGGCGTTCAAGAGAAAAGTGAACACCGTTCAAAGTTTCAAATGAGGGCGACATGAGGGCTTCGGCCTGGTTCGGCGACCGCGACCAATGGGCGGCAGGCGCGAGTATGGCGACTTCAGCCTCGCCGATGCGGGATGTCACGCCTCGCCGGTCAGCCGTGCCGCAATCAGGCGCGCCGCCGTGACCGCAGCCTCGCCCTGTTTGGCCGCGACCGCATCGTCGACGCGGGATACGGGGGACGCCACCGCCAGCGCGCCGATCGGTTGGCCGTCGGCGCCGAGGATCGCGGCGCCGATGCTGTGCACGCCTTCCTCATAGCCCTGCGAGCTACGCGAATAGCCGCTCGCGGCGGCAAAAGCGATGGCTTTGGCCAGCGTGTCCGGTCCTGTCACCGTATGCGCGGTGAAGGCCTGCAAGGGCTTCTCCAGATAGGCGCTGACCACTTGCAGCCGCGACGCGGCGAGGAAGGCGATGCCGGAGGCCGTGCCGTGCAGTGGCAGGATCTGGCCGATATCGACATTGACGCGGTTGGCCTTCGCCGACAGTTCGACATGCACGGTGAGCAACGCGCCGGCGCTGAACTCCGACAGATGCACGGTCTCGCCGGTTTCGAGCGACAGCTCCCGCGCCGCCGGCGCCGCCACGCGCACGAAAGGGAAATGCGCGTCGCGGATGCGGGCCAGCCGCGACAGGCCGGCGCCCAGCCGGTAGCGGCGGCTCTGCGGCTCCTGCTCGATCAGCCGATGGTTGGCGAGCGCCATCAGCAAGCGCCGGGCTGTCGCCTTGTCGAGGCCGGCCTTGCGGGCGAGGTCGGACAGCCCGATCTCCGGCTCGTCGAGCGTGAACAGCTCCAGCAGCGAGACCGCCTTGCCCACCGTGCTCATGATGCATTCTCCAAGATAGTTCGCATGTGAATTAACTTGACAGCAGCCGAGGTAGCCTGCAGTTTGTCTATAACATGCAAAACGATGGTTCAAATAGTGAACCGACAAGAAAATCATCTGTGCCCAACTGACGGCACACAAGGGAGGCTTCGCCCCGTGACGGCTGCCAAAAACGCTTTGCATTCAAAGACAACCGGCGACCTGCTCGACCGTGAGCAGCAGCGCTTCCTCGAAACCCACCCGCGCTCGGCGGCGGCGTGGGAAGAGGGCAAGAGGCATTTCCTCTATGGCGGTCCCTCGCACTGGATGCGACGCTGGGCCGGCGGCTTCCCGGTCTATGCCGCTTCGGCCAGCGGCGCCCATATCCGTGACATCGACGGTCACGACTATGTCGACTTCGCCCTTGGCGACACCGGCGGCATGTGTGGCCACGCGCCGGAGGCGGTCACCCGCGCCGCGCTTCGCCAGTTGCAGAACGGCACCACGATGATGCTGCCGACCGAGGACAGCCTCTGGGTCGGCGCAGAGCTTACGCGCCGCTTCGGCCTGCCTTACTGGACGCTCACCACCTCGGCCACCGACGCCAATCGCGGCGCCATCCGCATCGCCCGCATGATAACCGGCCGCGACAAGGTGCTGGTCTTCTCCGGCTGCTATCACGGCGGCGTCGAGGAGGCGCATGTCGAGATCCGCGACGGCCGCGTCGGTATGCGCAACATGATCCATCCCAATGGCGTCGACCATTCCGCCGTCTCAAGGGTGGTCGAGTTCAACGACATCGCGGCGCTGGAGGAGGCGCTCTCGGCCGGCGACGTCGCCTGCGTGCTGACCGAGCCGCTGATGACCAATTTCGGCATGATCCCGGTCGCCGACGGTTTTCACGCCGCTCTTCGCGAGATCACGCGCCGCACCGGCACGGTGCTGATCATCGACGAGACCCACACCATCTCCAGCGGGCCGGGCGGCTGCACCGCGCAGCATGGTCTGGAGCCGGACATGCTGGTCGCCGGCAAGGCGATCGCCGGCGGCATCCCGGCCGGCGTCTTCGGTGTCTCGCGGGAGATCGCCGAGCGGCTGTGGGCGATCGTGCCGATGGTCAATCCGCGTGTGCGTCAGTCGGCGCATCTCGGCATCGGTGGCACGCTGGCCGGCAACGCGCTGACCGTCGCCACCATGCGCGCGGTGCTGGAGGAGGTGCTGACGCCGGCCAATTTCGAAAAGATGATCGCCAACGCTTCGCGGCTGGCCGAGGCGGCGCGGGGCATCATCAGCGCCAACAAATTGCCCTGGCATGTGACGCAGATCGGCGCTCGCGCCGAGATCATGTTCATGCCCGCGCCGCCGCGCAACGGCGCCGACGTCATTGCCGGCCGGCGCGGCGATCTCGAGACGCTGCTGCATGCCTTCTACATGAACGAAGGCATATTGGTGACGCCGTTCCACACCATGTTCCTGATGTGCCCGGCGACCTCGCCGTCCGACGTCGACCGCCACACGCATGTCTTTACCCGCTTCGTCGATCTGGTTCGCAGCGCGGGCGTCGTCTAAGCGATGGCAAATCCATTCGACCTCAAGGGCCGGGTGGCGCTGGTGACCGGCGGCGGGCGCGGTATCGGTGCCGCGATCGTCACGCGCTTCGCCGAGGCTGGCGCTTCGGTGGTCATCGCCAACCGCACGCTCGACGTTGCCGAAACCCTCGCGGCCGATCTCTCGGCGCGGGGCCTCTCGGTCCGCGCCGTTACGCTTGCCGGACTCGACCGCGCCGCCTTGCACGGGCTCGTCGGCGACGTCATCCGCGAAGCCGGCCGCCTCGACATCGTCGTCCACAATGCCGGCGGCTGCCCCTGGGCCTCGATCGAGGACCTCGACGAGGACAAGCTCGAAGAGGCATTGGCGCTCAATCTCAAACCCTGCTTCTGGCTGGCGCAGGCGGCGGCGCCGGCAATGCGCGCCAACGGTTTCGGCCGCATCCTCGTCACCTCCTCGGTGTCGGCGCGCGTGGCCATGGCCGGCGGCGCGCACTATTCGGCGGCCAAGGCCGGCGTCAACGCCTTCATCCGGGGCGCCGCCTTCGAGTTCGCGCGCGACGGCATCACCATCAACGGCGTCGAGCCGGGCTTCATCGCCAAGGGCAGAGGCACGATGAGCGCGCCGGAGGTGGCGGACAGGCTCGGCCGGTTCATCCCCGCCGGCCGTCTCGGCGAGGCAGACGACATCGCCTATGCCATGCTCTACCTCGCCTCCGAGCAGGCGAAATACTTGACCGGCCAGACCATCGTCGTCGACGGCGGCTCGACCTTGCCGGAGACCGGCTATGCCGTCGAGCGGCATTGGGGGCTGGCATGAGCCGGCGCCTCGAAGGCCGCAAGGCGCTGATCACCGGTGCGGCCACCGGCATGGGCCGCGCCACCGCCGAGCTGTTCGGCCGGCACGGCGCCGAAGTCATCGCCTTCGGCCATGGCGACGACGTGCTGGACGAGGCCGCGAGGGCAAGCGGCGGCATCGCCGTGCGCGGCGACATCACGGTTCCTGGTGACATCGCCCTCGCCATCGACGCCTGCGAGGGTCGCCTCGACATCGTCGTCAACGCCGCCGGCGTGATGATCCTCGACGAGCCGGAGACGCTGAGCGACGCGACCTGGGCCAAGAGTTTTGCCGTCAACGTCACCGGCTCGATGATGGTCTGCCGCGCGGCGCTGCCGCTGCTGAAGCAGCGCGGCGGCGCGATCGTCAACATCGCTTCGGTAGGCGCGTTCAACGCCAGCGGCCAGAACGCCGCCTATTCGGCAAGCAAGGCGGCGCTGGTCTCCTATACGCGCTCGCTCGCCCTCGCGC
>NZ_RZOF01000044.1:0-27386 GCF_003998955.1 Mesorhizobium sp. M4B.F.Ca.ET.017.02.2.1
CCGATGTCCCGTGCGTTTCAGTCCCTCGCGATACCCGCATCGGCGGGCATCGGTCTTCGCTCGCCTCACATCACAGAGATGCTGACGAGGCGGCCCTCCGCCGGCTGGCTTGAGGTCCACGCCGAGAACTACATGGGGGAGGGCGCCGGCGTCGAGGCGCTGGAAAGACTGCGCGAGATCTATCCCGTTTCCGTTCATGGCGTCGGCCTGTCGCTCGGCAGCGCGCGAGGCCTGGACCGCGATCATTTGGAGCGACTGCGCAAGGTCTGCGAGCGCTTCCAGCCCGATCTCGTCTCCGAACATCTGGCCTGGAGCGTCGCTGACGGCGCCTACCTCAACGATCTGCTGCCACTTCGCTACGACGAAGACGCGCTGGCGATCGTGGCGCGCAACGTCGAGACCGTCCAGGACGCGCTGAAGCGGCGTGTGCTGATCGAGAACCTGTCGGCCTATGTCGCCTTTGCGGATTCGGCGATGAGCGAGGCCGAGTTCCTGTCCGAGCTCGTGGCGCGGACCGGCTGCGGCATGCTGCTCGACGTCAACAACGTCCAGGTTTCGGCGCACAATCTGCAATATGACGCCAAAGCCTTCATCGATGCGCTGCCGGCGGCGGCGATCGAGGAGATTCATCTTGCCGGTCACGCAACCAATCACGTCGGGACCGACACCGTGCTCATCGACGACCATGGCTCGCGCGTGCCGCCGGTCGTCTGGGCGCTCTACCAGCATGCCGTAGACCGGTTCGGACCGCGTCCCACCCTGATCGAGTGGGACACCGACGTTCCCGTCCTCGACGTGTTGCTTGGCGAAGCGATGTGGGCCGACATGCTCACCGCGTCGATCATGTTCAGCCGCAAGCAAGCCGCGCGCCGTGAGCAAACGACCGAAACGCGAGCGCCGCCGATCCGCCTTTCTGTCGAGGCCGAAACGACGACCAGCATGCCCGTCCTTGCGGCGTTTGCGGCTGCCCGGTGCGCCAGGTCGTGCGTGCCTGCGGCGCTTGTCTCAATCGAGGAGGAATACCATGCTGCCGCTTGAACACCTGCAGACCACCATCGCGCGGGCAGTGCTGGCCATGGAGCCAGTTGTCGCCGCAAATGTGCTGACCGCCGGCAAGGCCGATCCGTTGGCCCGCCTGCGTATCTACCAAAACAACACGCGCAGCTCGCTCACCGCGGCGCTGATGTCGGTGTTTCCTGTCACCGTCCGGCTGATAGACGAACGCTTTTTCCGCTACGTGGCGAGCGAGTTCATTCGACGGTATCCGCCGGCTGAATCGCGTCTTTCGCGCTATGGATCCGGATTCCCACGCTTCCTGAAGACGATCGACACGCTGTCCGACATGCCGATCGTCGCCGAAACGGCGCGGCTCGAATGGGCCATAGCGGAGGCGCTCGACACGGCTTCGCTGCCGCCCCGCAGCCTCGCAGAATACGACTGCACCGACCTCGGGTTCTCGCCGGATATCCTGCTCCAGCCCTCACTGCGACTGATCATCTCGCACTGGTCGATCCTGTCGGTATGGATGGCGCATCAACACGGGACGGCGGTCGACGAAAGCATCACCTGGACAAGGCGTCCCGAATGCGTGGCGCTGTGGCGATCGGGGAACTACGTGCGGCTTTTTCTGCTCGACCGCGCGAGCTTCGCCTTCTGGCATTCGCTGAAGCACAGTTTCGGTCTCGAGCATGCCACCGGCCGTGCCCTGGCGCTCGACCCGGCCTTCGACCTGGTTTCAGCCCTTGTGCGTCTGTTCCGCGACAGGCTCGTCACCGACGTGCGGATCGCTGCGAATTCCCCCTCAAACTGACGGAGACGGTCATGACCGCAATATCGGAGCAATCCTCGTCCAAACCGGCCGGCTTTGTCGGCCTCTACAAGCGTATCATCAAGCTGCCCGAGTACCTTCCGTTTTCACTGATCCAGCTCGCTGCTCGTGTGGCGGTGGCTCATGTTTTCTGGCAATCGGCGCAGAGCAAGCTCGCATCCTGGCCCGTGACGCTGCAGCTATTCGCCAGCGAATACAATCTGCCGCTCATCGATTCGTCGATCGCCGCGCCCTTGGCGACGACGGCCGAAATCACAGGCTCGGTGTTGATTTTCCTTGGACTGTTCTCGCGCCTTGCGGCTCTGATGCTGCTCGGCGTCGTCTCCGTTATCCAGATCTTCGTCTATCCGGAGAACTGGGCCGAGCACCTCCTGTGGGCATCGCTGCTGTTTCTCGTGCTGACACGCGGCGCCGGCGTCTTGTCTCTCGACTATGTCGCCGAGCGAACGCTTTCGGCATCTGCAAAATGAACAGTCCGACCGGGCGGGGAAAGCACGATGCGCATCTTCATCGTCCACGCGCACCCGGAGCCCAACAGCTTCAACGGTGCCCTGACCCGATCGGCCAGGGGGCGTTGTCCGAGGCTGGACACGAGGTCGTTGTCTCCGATCTCTACGCCATGGGGTTCAACCCAGTATCGGATCGCCGCAACTTCACGACCGTACGAGACGCGAACTACTACCACCAGCAGACTGAGGTCCAGGCGGAGATGGACAAACTCTTCTGGTGTGACGCTTTGATCCTTCAGTTTCCGCTCTGGTGGTTCGGGCTGCCGGCGATTCTCAAGGGCTGGGTCGACCGGGTGTTCGCGTCTGGGGGCCGCATTTATGGCGGCGGCAAATGGTATGATCGCGGCGTCTTCTCAGGAAAGCGCGCGATGTGTTCCGTCACGATCGGCGGGCCGCCGCCGATCTATTCCGACCGAGGATTGAACGGCCCAATCGGTGCAATTCTTTTTCCGATCAATCACGGTATGCTCTACTTTGTCGGCTTCACGGTGATCGAGCCTTTCCTGGTGCACGCACCTGCGCGCATCAGCGACACCGAACGCCGGATTTTCCTCGACCGTTACCGTGAACGGCTCCTTGGTCTGGCGCATGCGCCAACCATCGCTTACCCAAAACTCGTAGACTTCGACCACAGCCATGTTTTGAAATCGGCGTAGTCCAGTCCACCAGGATAGGACGTCGACGCCAGCCGGGGTTTCTGAGCTAGCTTGGTTGGCCCCATGTGGCAGCGGACTCGAAGTCGCCGCTCTCGCTGAGAATTCCCATCAGCGGTCACGTTACTGTGAAGCTGTAACGGCCAGTCGCTACGGATCGAACAACTGACTGTCACGGCGAGAACCTTACCCCGCAACGGGAACTGGCCTGTCGCCAAGGCCGCGCCACGAGACGCCGTTCAACACGCCTATCGAGGCACGTCCCGAAGGTTCTTTGCGTGAAAGCGATTGAATGGAGGAAGACATGACCGCTTACAACGTCGTCCGGTTCCGCACCAAGCCCGGCAGGGAGCAGGCATTCATCGATGCGCACATGAAGGCAAAGCTCGACGTCAAGGGCTTCCGCAAAGGTGCGCTCATCAGGACTGGCGACCGAACCTTCTGCATCGTCGGCGAATGGAACGACATGGATAGTCTCGCAGCGGCGCGGCCGCAGATGATCGGGCTTCTGGATACGATGCGCGACATGCTTGAGGATCTTGGCGGCGACCTCGGCGTGACCGATCCGGTCTCGGGGACGGTCGTTGCCGAGATCGCGACCTAAGTGGCCCAGTTGCAGGCGTGAACCGCTCGACCCCTACGTGAAGGGCCCGTCTCAAAATCGGAGAGCTGCGCACGAATAGCTGGAGTGCGGCTTGCCATCGTCGTATTATCTGATCCCTCGATCTTCGGGAGGACTGGCCATGAATGCAGTACCTCAATGGCGGCTCGCAGGCGACTGGTTCGACATTTGCAGCTGCGATATCCCTTGCCCCTGCGAGTTCGCACAGCGGCCCACCGGCAATCATTGCCAAGGTGTGCTCGCCTGGCATGTGCGCGAGGGTCAGTATGGCGACGTCAAGCTCGACGGCCTGACACTGGTGGCGCTCGGCGAGTTTGAAGGCAATCTCTGGGCTGGCGAGGCAAGTGCCGTGATGGGCATGTATCTCGACGAAAGGGCGAACGAGCGGCAGCGCGAGGCCCTGCAGATGATCTTCGGTGGCCAGGCCGGCGGCTGGCCGGCGGGCTTTGCCGCCAATGTCGGCGAGATGCGTGGCATGGAGTTCGTGCCGATCACTTTCGAGGTGGCGGGCGACCTGGCCACCTGGCGCGTCGATATTCCTGGCCTCGTCGTCGGTCACGCGGAAGCGCTTTCCGGACCCACCACCCCACCCGGCAAGCGGGTGCAGACGATCAACTCGCCTGGTTCGGAGGTCGGCCCGGGCCAGGTTGCCACCTGGGGGCGCTCTGTCGAGGTGAGCGCCAAAGGCTTCGGGTTCGACTGGACCGGAACGGCCCGCTCGAGCAAGCACATTCCGTTCGACTGGACCGGCCCGAACTAGGGTACGGCGATGGCTGACGCGTTCCCCAGGACATCGCGGCGGCTAACCCGGAATCTACGCGGCATCCCGTTCGGTCTGCTCGCATCGCTGGTCGGGCTGACGGCAGCGGCGTGGGCGCTCACCCTCTACCAAACCTTCAGCATGGATATGCCCATGGGCATTGCCGTGCGCGGCGGTATGGAGGGTATGGAAGGCATGGCCGGCATGGCGATGGCCGGAATTGCCGCCGACGGCTGGTCGGTTGCCGGCGCTGCCGCTTTTCTCGCTGTGTGGACCGTGATGATGGCTGCCATGATGCTGCCAGCTGCGGCGCCCATGATCTTTATGTTCGCGGCGGCGCAGGCGAGGCGCGAACAAGGCGTGGCCATCCCGACGTGGACCTTTGTCGCGGGCTATCTGCTCATCTGGGCGGCCGCGGGCCTTGTCGTATATGTCCTGGTCCAGCTCGGCAGCGACCTTGCAACAAGCCTCGATCCACCGCAGCGTTCGAAATGGGCTCCGCTCGCGCTTGGCGCCACGCTTGGCGTCGCAGGGCTCTACCAATTCACAACCTTCAAGCACGTTTGCCTCAGCCACTGCCGTTCGCCGCTTGCTTTCGTTGCGCAGCACTGGCGCGACGGACGTGTTGGCGCGCTCAAGATGGGGCTGCGCCACGGCCTATATTGCTTTGGCTGCTGCTGGGCGCTGTTTGCCGTGTTGGTCGCGACCGGCGTCATGAGCCTCGCCTGGATGCTGCTTTTGACGCTGGTCGTCTTCGTCGAGAAGCTGCTGCCCCGTGGCCGGCGCTTCGAAGGTAGCGTGGGCGTTGCGATGGTGGCCCTCGGGATCGTCGTATCGCTCGGGGCGATCGATATGCCTTGGATGGGTGGCTAGCCGCCTTCGCTTCCATTCCCGGGTGGCTGCCGGGACGTTCTGCGTGGCTCCGTTCGGGGCATGACCGATATCTCGAAGCTGGCAGTCAATTTCGTGCGTCGTCCTTAGCTTCGCCAGACCTGCGCAATGGCAAGCGGACTTCCAAGCAACAAGGAACGGCCCTCTTGTTCCCACTGGTGCGCCAGCCGTCTGGCGTCGACCTAAGGGTACCCGATTGTCCTCGCGCGGACGGCAAACTGCACAGCGCATCAGAAAAACGAAATTGTCCGCCGAAGCTCCAGTCGTAATTGTCCCATCAGGCGGACGGCCGGTGCCTTGGGAGGATTCCGGAGCAACTGGTCGCCTGAGTAAGGCGCCAAACATAGGCTGCCTGGGAGGAGGAAAATGCCTGGTTCGGGCAGATCGGACGACAGGCGCCTTGGCTTCAAGGTGTCCCAGGAAGTCGTCGTCGTCGCGATATCGCTGGCGCTGTTCGTCGTCTTCTCGGCGACGCTCAACAATTTCGTGAGCCAGGGCAACATCATCGCCATCCTCAAGAACGTGTCGATCCTCGGCACGCTGGCGGTCGGCATGGGCTCCGTCGTTGTCGGCCGCGGCATCGACCTCACCATGGTCGCGGTGATGGTCGTCGGCGTCGCCTTCAGCATCTGGATTTCCTCTTGGGGCATCGATTTCACACTGGCCGTGATCTGTGGCGCCGTGCTGGTCGCGGCTATCGGCCTGTTCACCGGCGTCATGGTGGCGATCGCGGAAGTGCCGCCGATCTTCGCCACTTTGGCCATTGCCTCTTCGGTCTATGGCTCGGGGCGCATCGTCTTTGCCTCGGACGTGCTTTATGCCCCGCCGGACATCGCCTGGCTGAAATTCGTCGGCAATGGCAGTGTGCTCGGCATACCGATGTCGGTCGTCATCTTCGGCGCCGTGGCGGCTCTGATGGGTCTCTTCCTGCGCAAGACGCGCTTTGGGCGGCTGGTCTATGCGACGGGCGACAATCCGAACGCGGCCCGCACCACCGGCCTACCGACGCGCCCGATCATCGTGACGCAATATGTCATCAGCGCGCTCATCGCGTTCACGGCCGGCATCATCATGACGGGTCTCGTCACCGGCATCGACACGCGCCTCTACAATTCAAGCCTGATCTACGACGTGCTCCTGGTGGTCGTGCTCGGCGGCATCGGCCTGTCAGGCGGGCAGGGCGGCGTGCGCAATGTGATAGCCGGCACCATCCTGGTCGGCATCCTGACCAATGGCATGACGATCCTCAACTTCAGCTACACCAGCCAGAACCTGATCAAGAGCGTGATCCTGCTCAGCGCGCTCGCCATCGACGCCATCATCAATCCGCGTGACGAGCAGACCTCGCAGAGCGGCGACATCTGAAACAAGAACCGAACCATCAAATCAGGGAGGAACCCATGAAAATAATCAGGAAATGCCTGTTCGCGGGCCTGGCCGCGCTTGCGATGCTTGGCGCCGCTAAGGTCGCGAGCGCGCAGGAAACCGATCAGGTCGGCCGGGCCGCCTATATCGACGGCGTCAAGGGCAAAAAGGTCATCTTCGTGCCGATCTCGCAGGGCATGGACCTCAACCAGGCCTGGGTGATGGTATGGCAGCGCCACGCCGCCCGCTATGGTTTCACCCTCGAGGTGCGCGACCCCAACGGTGACACCAATGCCGGCATCCGCGCCATGCAGGGCGCCATCGCCGAGAAGCCGGACCTGATCATCGTGCAGAACCCGGACGTGCAGACTTATGCGCGCCTCTTGAAGCAGGCGCAGGCCGCCGGCATCAAGGTGCTGCAGGTCAACATGCAGTCGGCGACCCAGACCGACTCCTATGTCGGCAATGACTGGATCGAGATGGGGCGCCTGGAGATGGGCGAGCTGGCCAAGCATTGCACCGGGCCGAACGCCGTCTCGCACAAGGTGGTCTGGCTTGCCGGCGTCCAGACGGGCGCGGCCAACATCTATATGCGCACCGGCATCGACGAGGTGCTGAAGGCCAATCCCGAGCTGCAGCTCGTCTCCGACCAGCCGGCCGACTACATCAGCGAAAAGGCCCGCCAAATCACCGAGACGGTGCTGCAGCAGCATCCCGATCTCTGCGGCATCATGGGCATCTGGGACAATGCTGAAGTCGGCGCCGGCGCGGCGGTCGTGGCTGCCGGCAAGCAGGACCAGGTCACGATCGTCACCAATGGCGCTGGCGCCGCCACCGGCTGCGAGAGCATCAAGAACGGGCTGCTCGACGTGATCTTCAACTTCAACGCGCCGATCCAGGGCGAAATCGCGGCGCAGCAGATTTCCGAGCTGCTGCAGCATCCCGAACGCCAGGCGGGCAGCGAGAAGACCATCTTCTTCGGCCCGATCACCCGCGTTGACAAGACCGATGCGACCGGCCGGAACTGCTGGAAGCCTGAAGACATCAAGTAACGGACTTTTCGATGAGCATGGCCGAAAGCCTTGTGCGCTGGCGCTATCGTCTGCTCCCCGACCATGTGGTCGGGGAGATCCTGACCAAGCAGTGGATAGACAGCGTCATCCCGTTCACGGCGCTGGTTATCCTGTGCGCGATCTTCGGTTCGATCGTGCCGGGCTTCTTCGATGTGGCGACGCTGACCAACCTCAGCGGCCAGACCGCCGAGCTTGGCCTGGTCGTGCTCGGCATGACCATCGTCATGGTGTCCGGCGGCATCGACCTCTCCGTCGGCTCGACCTTCGCGCTGGCGGTGCTCGTCACGCTCTACGGCATGAATGTCGAGCAGTGGAGTTTCGGAACCGGCCTCCTGGCTTGCCTCGGCCTCGGTGTTGTCTGCGGCGCCGTCAACGGCTTCCTGGTCGGCTTCCTGCGCATGAGGGCGTTTCTCACCACGCTGGTGACGCTCATCATCTACCGCTCCACCTTCGACATCGTCTTCCCGCAGGTCTCGACGCCGATCGTCACCAGCGGACCAGATTCGCCGACATATGATTTTCTCGGCTTCGGCACGGTCTGGGGCGTGCCGACGTCGTTCGCCGTCTTCGTGGTCATCGCCCTGGTGACCCATCTGGTGCTGTCGCGCGCCCGCTATGGCTGGCGGCTGTTCGCGGTCGGCGCCGCGCGCCGTTCCGCCTACAATGCCGGCATCAATGTGCGGCTCACCCTGTTCAGCGCCTACGTGCTTTGTTCAGTGCTGGTCGCGCTATCCGGCTTCTTCTTCTCGGCCCGCATCGGCAGTGCCGCTTCCGATATCGGCACCGGGCTCGAACTGCAGGTACTGACCGCGACGGTGCTCGGCGGCATCTCGCTCGGCGGCGGGCGCGGCTCGGTCGCCAAGGCGCTGATGGGTACGCTCTTCGTGCTCGTGCTGTCCAACAGCCTGCTTGCGCTCGCCGTGCCAGGCCCGGTCAACTACCTGATCCTCGGCCTCGTGCTGCTCCTATCGGTGCTGCTCGACGTGCGCTGGGTGAAGAACCGCCACAAAATCCTGCGCAGCGTCTATATCTCGCCGACCTTCGCCAAGATGCCGCAGGCCGTCTCGACCGCGCCCGGCGCGCCGATGGCGGTGAACGACCGGCTGAAGGACGTAGGCGTCATCGGCCTCGGTTTCCTCGATGGCGCCGAAGACGTGATCTTCGACCGCCAGGACCGGCTCTACACCGGCAGCCGCCAAGGCGACATATTGCGCTTCCAGCCGCCGCACTACACCGACAGCGAAGTGTTCGCCCATATCGGCGGCTCACCGCTCGGGATGGCCTTCGACCGCGACGACAATCTGGTCATCTGCGTCGCCGGCATGGGCCTCTATCAGGTCTCGCCGGCAGGCGCGGTGAAGCTGCTCACCGCCGAGACCAACCGTTCGCTGACATCGGTCGTGGACGACTCGACCATGAAGCTCGCCGACGACTGCGACATTCTCCCGGACGGCCGCATCGTATTTTCCGAAGCCACCGTGCGCTTCGAGATGCACGACTGGTATGCGGACGCGCTCGAAAGCCGCGGCAATGGACGCATCATCGTGCACGATCCCAAATCCGGTTCGACGCGCACGCTGTTGTCGAACCTCGTCTTCCCCAATGGCATCTGCACGGCTTTCGACGGCCAGTCCGTGCTGTTCGCGGAAAGCTGGGCCTGCCGCATCAGCCGTTACTATTTCGACGGTCCGAAGAAAGGCACGGTGGAGCGGGTCATCGAGGGGCTGCCCGGCTATCCCGACAACATCAACCGCGCCTCCGACGGAACCTACTGGCTGGCGCTGATGGGTATGCGCACGCCGGCGCTCGATCTCTCGCTGGAAATGCCGGGCTTCCGCCGCCGCATGGCGCGGCGCGTGTCGGAAGACGCCTGGCTGATGCCCAATCTCAACACCGGCTGCGTGCTGCGCTTTGACGACAAGGGCCAGATCCTCGAAAGCCTGTGGGATCAGGCGGGCGAGAAGCATCCGATGATCACCTCGATGCGCGAGCACAAGGGAACCCTGTATCTCTGCGGCATCTTCAACAACCGCATGGGGACCCTGGCGCTGAAGGGCGCCGATCCCGACTGGTTCAGCTCGGATTCCTACTGGGGCAAAAAGCCATGAGCGCCGTGAGCCAGTTTTTCGACCGCTTCCTCGGCCGCGGCGACTGGGCGGTTACCGTGCCGACACTCGATGGGCCGTTGCTGCCCAATCAGGAGCTGGAAGAGGCAGAGACTTTCGCCGGCCTCATTGAAGTCGACAATCTGGTGCGGACCGAAAAGAGTGTGCTGGCGAGCAGCGCGAATCGGCTGATGCGTTTCGACGCCGACGGCAAGGCGGAATTGCTGCGAGAATTTCCGGGCGAGATCACCGCGCTCGCCCACGCCCGCGGCATGACCGCTTTGGCCGTCGACGGTAAGGGTGTCGTCATTCATGGCGGCCTGCATGACGGTCGGGAGGCGGAGGGCGACGAGGCCCGCAGGCTGTCCTGCGTCACCGCGCTGACTTTCCTCGACAGCAACACCCTGCTGATCGCCAATGGCTCGGCATCGCTGCCTGCGACAGGCTGGCGCCGCGACCTGATGCAGAAGAATGCTTCCGGCTCGGTCTGGCGCCTCGACTTGAAAAGCGGCCGGCTGGAGCTGATCCGCGACGGCCTCGCCTGGCCGGCGGGCATAGCCACCACCGGCTCGAACCGCGTCTATGTCACAGAGGCCTGGCGCCATCGCGCGCTGGCGATCGATCTCGCCACCAAGGCAATGGTGCCGGTGCTAGAACATCTGCCGGCCTACCCCGCCCGCATCGCGCCGGCCTTCAACGCCGGCTACTGGCTGACCTTCTATTCCGTGCGCAACCAGCTGGTGGAATTCATCCTGCGCGAGGAGGCCTACCGCAAGCGCATGCTGGCTGAGGTGCCGGAAGCCTATTGGATGGCGCCGTCGCTCAACTCATGGCGCGACTACCGCGAGCCGATGCAGGGCAGCCAGCTCAAGCAGATGAATGTACTGAAGCCCTACGCGGTGACCAGATCCTACGGTCTGGTGGTCCACTGCGACCAGAACATGAAGCCGCTGTCGAGTTTCCACTCGCGTGCCGACGGCACAGTGCATGGCACGGTCAGCGCCTGCGAGCTTGGCGACGACCTGCTCGTCGCCTCGCGCGGCGGATCGAGGATCGTGCGCCTGGCCAAGGCCGCCGGCGGCAAGCGGGGTTAAGCGATGGCGGACGCCAACATCATCGAACTGAAGGACGCGACCAAGGCGTTCTCGCGCATACCGGCTTTCAAGAACGTCAATCTCGACCTGCGCAAGGGCGAGATCCACGCGCTTCTGGGCGAAAACGGCGCCGGCAAGTCGACGCTGACCAAGGTCATGGCCGGCGTATTCAAGCTGACCGAGGGCAAGCTGTTCTTCGACGGCAAGGAGGTGTCTTTCGCCACCCCCGCCGAGGCGCTTCGCGCCGGCATCGCCATGGTGTTTCAGGAGACCAATCTGGTGCCGTCCATGACCGTGGCGCAGAACCTCTATCTCGGCGAAGAGAAGATGTTCAACCGGTTGCGCGGCCTCTATATCCAGGCACGCCAATTTCTCGCCGGCATGGGCTTCCAGGTCGATCCGACCGCGCAGGTGAGCACGCTGGGCGCGGCGCACAAGCAGATGGTCGAGATCGCGCGCGCCGTTCACCACAAGGCCCGCGTCATCATCTTCGACGAGCCGACCGCGACGCTGACGCCGGAAGAGAAGCGCCATTTCTTCAACCTGCTGCAGCGGCTGGTGAAGGAAGGCATCGCCGTCATCTTCATCACCCATGCGCTCGAGGAGGCGCTCGCCGTCGCCGATCGCATCACCGTGATGCGCGACGGCGAGATCGTCGCTTCGGGAGAGGCCAAGGGTTTCACCCGCGCCTCGATCGTGCAGGCCATGGTCGGCCGCACGCTGACCGAAACGCTGCATGGCGAGATCAAGCGCACCGCGCGCCCCTATGGCGACAAGGTGCTCTCTGTCGAGAACCTCTCCTGCGCCGGCCTGGTGCGCAACTCGTCCTTCTCCGTCTTTTCGGGCCAGGTCACCGGCATGTTCGGCCTGGTCGGCGCCGGCCGCACCGAGATGGCAAAAGTCGTGGCCGGCCTGTTGAAGCGCAATATCTTCCATGGCGGCGAGATCCGCCTGCTTGGCAAATCGGTGCGCTACCGTGTGCCCCGGCCGGCGGTGCGCGACGGCATCGTCTATGTGACGGAGGACCGCAAGTTCGACGGGTTCTTCGAGACGATGACGGCGGGCGAAAACCTGCAGATCGGCGAGTTGACCGACAACTCGAACCCGGTGTCGATGGTGTCGATGACGCGCGCCAGGGAGCTTGCCAAGCAGTGGGGCGAGCGGCTCAGACTTAAGCAGATCAGCGACCGGGCCCGGATGATCGAGCTCTCCGGCGGCAACCAGCAAAAGGTCGTGATCGCCAAGTCACTGATCCAGAAACCCAAGCTGGTGATCTTCGACGAGCCGACACGGGGTGTCGATGTCGGCGCCATCGTCGAAATCCACCAGTTGATCAGCGACCTTGCCGACCAGGGCATGGCCGTCGTCGTCATTTCCTCCTATCTGCCGGAAATCCTTGCGGTTTCCGACCGCATCCTGGTGGTCAAGCGCGGCCGCGTGGTGGAGGAGATGATGCTGTCGGAAGCGACCGAGGAGCGCGTCATGTTCGCCGCGGTCCACTAAGGTATGTCGATATTCAGGTGAGGCCGGCCTGCCAAGGTGGTTTCCTGCGCTTCTGGTGCTCACGTACTTCAAGTACGCTCCGCTCCGGGTCTCGGAAGCTACCGTTTTCGACTGACCCTGACCTGGATCTCGACACACCTTGATCGGGAGCAGGTTCGCTGGCTAAATCCGGACCGGCGCCTGGACCTGCCTCTTGCCTTGCAATCGCTTCCGCGTCTGAATAGGGCAGGGGTTCGGATCACCTGCCCGGGCGGACATGTCAAGCATCAACCTCAAACTTTTGCAGACGTTCCTGCTTGCCGCGGAAAACGGCAGCTTCCGGCGCGCGGCCGAAGAGAGCAACCGCTCGCCATCGGCCGTCTCCATGCAGATACGCGATCTCGAGGAGCAGATCGGCATCTCACTCTTCATCCGCACGGCGCAGCGCGCCAGCCTGACGCCGGAAGGGCAGGTGCTGTTCGAGGAGATCGCCAACGCGATGTCGCAGGTGCAGACCAGCCTCGACCGGCTGACGGAGATCGCCGCGCGGCGCAAGGGCAAGGTACAGATCGCCTGCGCGCCGACGCTTGCGGCGAGCCGGCTGGGCGACATACTGGCGACGTTCAAGCTGCGCTATCCGCGCTCGATCGTCGAGGTCATCGAGACCCCGCCACAGGCGGCACTTGCGCTGTTGCAGCAGCAGGAGGTCGAATTCTACATCGGCCCCGAACTGCCGAACCTCAACGACTTCCAGTTCGAGTCGATCCTCGATGATCCGCTGATGGCCTGCATCCCGGTGGAAACCTATGGCGGCGAAAAGAAGCTCAATCTGTCCGACCTGAAGCGCTTCCCGCTGATCCTGCTCAACCGCAAGACGGCGGTGCGCGGCCTTCTAGACCGGCTGACGGCGGCGGAAGGGATCGAACTCAAGCCGCAATATGAAGTCGAAAGCGCGCAGACCGCGGTGGCGCTGGTGTCGTCGGGACTGGGCGTCTGCGTGGTGCCTGGCATCGCCATCTCGCGCAACGACGAGCGCATGCGGGTGGTGCCGATCGACCATCGCGACGCCCACCGCGCGGTCGGCATCATCACCGCCCGGGGTTACGTGCACCACTCGTTCTCCGAGCAGCTGATGAACCTGATCCGCACCAATCTGCGTGAGCTTGGCTCACTGACTTAAGGGTATGCCTAGTCAGTCTGGATCCAGACCGACTTCGTCTCCAAATATTCGTGCAGATGCTCGACGCCGCCTTCGCGGCCGTAGCCCGACATCTTCATGCCGCCGAACGGCACCGCCGGGTCGATGGCGTGGTACATGTTGACCCAGACCGAACCGGCCTTGACGCGACGCGCCAGCTTGTGCGCGGTGCCGAGATTGGTGGTGAAGATACCCGCCGCCAGGCCGTAAGGCGTCGCGTTGGCGCGCGCGACGGCCTCATCCAGCGTGTCGAAGGGCATTGCCGAGATGACCGGCCCGAAGATTTCTTCGCGTGCGATGGTCATCTTGTCCGACACCGCGCCGAAGACGGTCGGGGCGATGAAGTTGCCGCCGTCATAGAGCTCGCCGGTCAGCCGCGAGCCGCCGGCGACCAGCTCGGCGCCCTCGTCGCTGCCGGCCTTGATGTAGCCTTCCACCTTGCCGGCCTGCCTTGAGTTGATGAGCGGCCCGATTTCGGTCTCCGCCTCGATGCCGTGGCCGATGCGCAGCTTGCCGGCAAACTCGGCGACCCGGCGCACGAACTCGTCATGGATCTCGCGCGCCACGAACAACCGCGAGCCGGCGATGCAGATCTGGCCCGAATGCACGAACACCGCCATCGCCGCGATCGGCACCGCCTTGTCGATATCGGCGTCGCGGCAGACGATGATCGGCGACTTGCCGCCGAGCTCCAGCGAAACGCGCTTGAGGTTGGCGACGCCGGCGCGGGCGATCGCCTGGCCGGTCAACGTAGAGCCGGTGAAGACGATCTTGTTGACGCCCGGATGTTCGGCAAGCCTTGCGCCGGCCTCGGCGCCGGTTCCGGTGACGATGTTGACGACGCCGTCGGGAACGCCGGCTTCCTGCATCAGCTTCGCGATCAGGAGCGGCGTCAGCGATGCATCCTCCGACGGCTTCAGCACGATGGTGCAGCCGGTGGCCAGCGCCGGTGCGATCTTCCAGATGGAGGCGGCGGTCGGCGCATTCCAGGGAATGATGGCGCCGACGACGCCAACCGGCTCGCGCCGGGTGAAGGTGACGATTTCGCCCGGGATGGAGTTGTCGATTGCCTCGCCATGCAGCGCGGTCGCCATGCCGGCATAGAAGCGCAGCATGCCGATGACGCGGCGCCGGTTGGCCAGCGTGCGCGTGATCGGCAGCCCCATGTCGAGCGTGTCGGAGACGCAGAGCTCTTCCCAATGCGTCTCGAACAGATCGGCGATCCTGAGCAGCACGCATTGCCGCTCGTAGGGCGAGAATTTGGACCAGGGGCCTTCGAAGGCAGCGCGCGCCGCGGCCACCGCCGCGTCGACATCGGCGGCCGAGCCGCGCGGCACTGTCGCCAGCACCTCTCCCGTCGCCGGGTTCAGCGCCTGCATCACCTCTGCGGATTGCGCCGCAACCCACTTGCCGCCGATGAACATCGGCCGGAATTCGCCATGGTAGAGCGCCGTGGCCTTCGCCCTCGGGTCGAAGTTCAGCGTCATCGTCTCCTCCTCACGAATTCCGGGCCGACTATTACTCCCAGCGCCGGCGACCTCAAACAAGGAAAGCTAAAAGGGCGTTCAGATAATCGGACTGTGCAACACAAGCGTCTTCCCCGATGGTTCCGGCAATGGAGGTAGAGATATGAGACTTGCTGGCAAGGTCGCCATCGTCACCGGTGGCGCTTCCGGATTTGGCGAAGGCATCGTCAAGAAATTCGTCGAGGAAGGCGCGGCGGTCGTGCTGATGGACCGCGACCAAGCCGCTGCAGCCCGCGTCGCTGGCGTAGCCGGCGACAAGGTGCGGCCGATCGTCGGCGATGTCTCGACGCTGGAAAGCTTCGTCGTTGCCGCCGACCTTGCACGCTCGGCCTTCGGCGGGCTCGACATACTGGTCAACAATGCCGGCGTCGCGCAGCCGCCCTTGCCGCTGGAGACGATGGACGAAGGCCTGTTCGACCGCATCGCCAACGTCAATATGCGCTCGATCTATAACGGCGCGCGCGCCGTGGTGCCGCATTTCAAATCCATCAAAGCGGGCGCCATCCTGAATGTCGCTTCGACTGGCGGCGTCTCGCCGCGCCCGAACCTCACCTGGTACAACGCCTCCAAGGGCTGGGCGATCGCCGCCACCCGCGCCATGGCGGTGGAGCTTGCGCCCTTCGGCATACGCGTCAACGCGATCAACCCGGTTGCCGGCGACACGCCGCTTCTGTCCACCTTCATCGGCTCCGGCGAGGAAAACCGCGCCCGCGTCGTCGCCACCATTCCGATCGGCCGGCTGTCGACGCCGCAGGACATGGGCAACGCCGCCGCGTTCCTGTGCTCCGACGAAGCCGGCATGATCACCGGCGTCGACCTCAATGTCGACGGCGGCAAGTGCATATGAGTTCCTGAGGGGTTGGCGATGAAGGATGTCTACCAGATCGCGGTCGTGCATGGCGACGGCATCGGGCCCGAGGTCTGCGCGGCGGCCGTCGAGGTGGTGAAGGCGGCGCTCGGGCCGGACTGCCCTTTGCGCTTCACCGAATACCCCGCCGGCGCCGAGCATTTCCTGAAGACGGGGCAGAGTTTTCCCGAACCGACCTTCGAAGCGTGCCGCGCCGCGGACGCGATCCTGCACGGCGCCGGCGGCCTGCCGGGCGTGGTCTATCCCGACGGCACGGAAGCAGGCCTCGACTTCACGCTCAAGCTCCGTTTCGAACTCGATCTCTACGCCAACATCCGCCCGATCAGGCTCTTCGAAGGGGTGACGAGTCCGCTCAGCGGGGTGAAGGCGGGCGACATCGACTACGTCATCCTGCGCGAGAACAGTGAGGGGCTCTATGCGGCGCGCGGAGCAGGGGCGCTGCTGCGCGGCGAGGTGGCGGTCGACACGCTCGTGCAGACGCGCGCCGGCATCGAGCGCATCGTGCGCAAGGCCTTCGAACTGGCACGCCAGTCGAACGGCGCGCCCCGCGACGGCGTGCGGCGGGTTACATGTTGCGACAAGGCCAACGTGCTGCGCAGCTACGCGTTTTTCCGCTCCGTCTTCGACGAGGTGGCAAAGGACTATCCCGACATCGCGACCGAACATGCGCTGGTCGACGCCATGGCCATGCACCTCGTGCTGAAGCCCGGCCATTTCAACATCATCGTCAGCGAAAACATGTTCGGCGACATCCTCTCCGACCTGGCGGCGGCGACGGTCGGCGGAATGGGAATGGCGCCGTCGGCCGAGGTTGGCGACACGAAGGGCTTTTTCCAGGCCGCGCACGGCTCGGCGCCGGACATTGCCGGTAAGGGGATCGCCAACCCCTACGGGACGATCCTGTCGGCGGCGGCCATGCTCGATTGGCTCGGCCGTGGACATGGCGACGAAAGGCTGCTCCGGGCCGCCGAGCAAATCCGTCGTGTGACGGAGGCTTGCCTGGCGGGCGGGCTGCTCAGCGCCGACCTGAAGGGAAGATCTTCGACCGCCGAGATCACCGGGAACGTCTGCGACCGGCTCGCGGCGTGAGGCGGGGCAGGCCAGGAACTGACCTTGTGCGATAACCGTGCCGGCTTCGAGTTTCATCCTGACATAAATGGGCTAACCGCCATGTTAGGGTCCCACGATCGAGGACAGCTGTTACGTGCTGTTCTGAAATGAGAGGAGCGTTTCCCACGTCCAGGATCAGCCGTCGCACCGTGCTCTTCCGGTCAGGCACTGCCGTTGTCGGCATGACCGTATCAGCCACGTCACTCGCCGCAGAGGCATCGCGTCTAGAGGCAGAACCGTCGAACGCCCTGCGAGCGTTGATCGACGGGCACAAGACGGCATATGCGGCGTTCCTCAAAGCCGTCCACGAAACGGGTGCCGACAGCCGCGACTACGCTGAAGCCAGCCGGGAAGAGGAGAGGGCGCTGATCTCCATCTGCGCCTTTCCCGTGGCCACGCAAGGCGATCGCTTTGCCAAGGCAACATATCTTCTCGCGATCGAGGCGCGCGGTGAACTGGATTTGCCAGAGCACATGCAAGCTCTGCTCCACTCCACGACGTGGACGGTATGAGATCGCGGCCGTTTGGCCAGCGGTTCTCCGTCAGATAGCCAGCCGCGCTCATACCCTGGCCGTCGGGTTCGTTCGCACATCGCGACTGCAAAAGAACCGCAGGATTTTGCCTCACGTGAGCCCGTGGCGGACGAGGTGGCGAACGACAGGTGAGAACATGTCCTGGCCGATATATGTTCCCGTATTGGCGCGCTCGAAAAGTGGTTCAGCGACCGTCGCATCGTCGACCACTGGAATACCTGCCTGGCGTGCTTGCGCAGCCATCTCGTCGGCCGCGCGGCCCTGGCCCTTGCCGACGACGGTCGGCACCGGCGTTTCGCCTTTGATGTAACGCAACGCCACGGCGCGGTCGCCGGTCACGAAGACGATGACCGCATTTCTCACGCCAAGCTTCGCAGGTTGCGTCACCGCCTGGCGCCGCTGCCGCTGCTGCTCGTTGCGGATCAAGGGATCGCCTTCGAGATCCTTGTGTTCGCGCTTGTATTCGGTTGTCGTCATGCGCATGTCGCGAAGGAACAGCCAGCGCTGGATGGGAACGTCGATCACGCCGATGACGACAAAGGCCAGGGCGGCGGCGATTCCAAGAGGTGTCAACACCGCCATGATGATTGGCTCCAGGCATGACGGGCCGCAGCCCGGCGCATCGAAGAGCGGCTGCAGCCACGCCATCAGGATGAACACGAACAGGCTTGCCAGCAACACCACCTTGGCCAGGCCCTTGGCGAACTCGATGACGTTGCGGAGCGACAGGATCTTCTGCAGGCCCTTCGCCGGATTTATGTGATCGAACTGCGGCTTGAGCGGTTCAAACGAGAAGACCGGCCCGAACGTCCCCAGCATGCCGAAGGCAACGGTGAGAACGACGACGATCCCGACCAGCGGCAATGTGGCAAGCATCAGCAGCGAGAACGAATGGCGGATGGCCCGCAGGCTGGCGTCCCCGAACGGCTCGCCGGGTATCGTCACGGTCTGCACGAGGTCCGAAAGGCGCTTGAAGAGCGTCGGCCAGGCAAAATAGAGATACGCCAGCGCCGCGAAAAGCGTGAAGCCGGAGACCAGGTCGCGGCTCTGCGGAACCTGGCCCTTGCGGCGGGCGTCACGGAGTTTCTTGTCCGATGCCGGTAGCTTCTTTTCCTCAGCGTCTTCGGCCATGTTGCAATCTTACCGCACAGTTGTGGTTCCAGTGGGCCGATGTGCGGCAGCGATGCCGGACGCCAAGGCGAGCGCTGCGGTATCGTGGATTGTCAGCCCGTTCCTCTCCTGATTCCCCTAATGTCCCCGTCCGTCCGGCTGCCGTCATGAGGCAGCCTCTTGCCCGGCTTTCGCCTGAGCCGACGGCAGCGCCTGCGAGCGCGCGCCGGTTCTGACCGTGCGGCCGGTGATCGTGGCCAAAGGCTGGACGTTGAATTCCTGCGCGAGTTCCTGGAACGACAGGACGGGAAGCTCGATGGCATTGTGCATCAGCAAGGTGCGCATGTGCCGGCGCACGTCCATCGCGGCGAGGACGACGGGCGAGACATCGATGGAGCTCTGCGACAGGGCTCGCTCGATCTCGGTCACCAGGGCCTGCGCGTCATCGTCCGAAAGGTTCAGGAATGTGCCGGTCGAGGTGCCTTGCACCGCGTTGCGCAGGATATCCTCGGCCGACCGCTGCAGCACGTAGGCCGCGATGATGTTGTTGCGGCCGGCGGAGCGGAAGCTGATCTGGCGCTTCAACGACGTGCGGACATATTCCGTCAGCAGGACGACGTCCTGCTCGCGTTGGCCCCATTCGATCAGCGCTTCCAGGATGAGGCGCAGATTGCGGATCGGCACGTTCTCGCCGACGAGCCGGCGAAGCACTTCCGCGATCTTCTGCAGCGGCACGATCTCCTGAGCCTGCCTGACCAGATCCGCGTAGTCCGGCTCGATGTCCGACAAGAGCCTGCGTGTCTCCTGAATCCCGACGAAATGGCCGGCATAGAGCCGCAGCGCATTTCCGGTCCACTTGGCCGCTGTTTCCGCCGGCGTGGAGAAGGCGAAGCCGGCTTCCCTCAATGCCGGCAGGTGGCTGTCGTCGACCCACGCGAATCTGCGCTGGCCGGCAATCGAGGAACCGCCTTCGTAAGCCACCTCGAGCAGGTCGAGATGCGTTGCATCCGCCTCGACAAGAACGCGGTCCGCGGGAATCTCGGCGTCGAGGATGGGCGCACCCTCCAGATCGATGCGGATGCCGCGAGGCGAAAGCATCTCGTCGACCTGCATGCCGATGGCCGGAACGTCGACACCGAGATCGCCGAAGAGCTCGCGGCGCACGCCATCGGCCAGGGCGGCAAATTCGGGCTCCGGGATGGAGCGTGCGAGATCGGCTCCGAAGCGTACGACGATGCGGTAGGAAGGAGGCAGCGTTCCGGTGGAGATTGCTGAAAGCGCTGCGGAATTCCCCGGCTGTTCGCGCATGGCGATCTGGCCGGCGGCGTCCTCAGGCTCGGATTCCCGGGCGGTGCGGCGACTGATTGCGTAGGCGCCGGCGCCGAAGCAGGCGCCGAGGATCAGGAACACGATCGACGGGAAGCCTGGCACGATGGCCAGGCCGACCATGATCACCGCAGCGAGCGCGAGCGCTCGGGAGTCGCGCAGGAGCTGGCTGGTTATTTGCTGGCCAAGGTCGCCTGTCCCGTCCGCGCTGCCGACCCGCGTCACCATCGTGCCCGCGGCCACGGCGACGAGCAGTGCCGGTATTTGCGCCACCAGCCCGTCACCCACGGTGAGCAGCGAGTAGGTCGCGGCCGCATCCCCCAATGACATGTCGTGCTGCAGCGTTCCGACCGCGAAACCACCGATCAGGTTGACCAGAATGATCACGATACCGGCGATGACGTCGCCCTTGACGAATTTCATGGCGCCGTCCATCGCGCCGAACAGCTGGCTCTCGCGCTCCAGCTGCTGGCGCAGGCGTCGCGCCTCCGCCTGGTCGATGTCGCCGTTGCGCAGCTCCGCATCGATGCTCATCTGCTTGCCCGGCAGTGCATCGAGTGTGAAGCGTGCGGCCACTTCGGCGACGCGCTCGGCACCCCGCGCGACCACGATGAACTGTGCGACGGTGATGATCAGGAAGATGACCAGGCCGACCGCAATGCTGCCGCCGACGACAAAGGTGCCGAAGGCGGTAATGATCTCGCCAGCATCGGCCTGTAGCAGGATCAGTCGCGTCGTCGTGATCGTGATCGCCAGCCGGAACAAGGTGGCGATCAGGATGACCGACGGCAGCGACGAGAACTGAAGCGGATGGGAAACGTAAAACGATGCCAGCAGGATGAGCACGCTGATGGCGATGTTGGCGGTGATGAGAATGTCGACGAGGAAAGTCGGCAAGGGAATGAGCATCATCACCACCGCGACGAGCAGCAGGACGGCGATGACCAGGTCGCTGCGGCGTGACAGCCTGGCAAGGAATTGCAGCACCCGCTCCGACACGGTCATGTTCATTGAACGCCTCGTTGCGAAAGGAAACTCAGCAGGGCGCTGTGCGCCTCGGTCTTGCGCCCCGCCACGAGCAAGGCGCGGCTCTTCAGCAAGGCAAGCGCCGGATGGTCCATTCCTTCCAAGGTCTCCAGCCTGGCAATCGTGGCCAGCGCCTTTTCCGCCTCGCCATCGAGGATGAGCAGATGCGCCAATGTCCTCAGCACGCCGGCATTTCCCGGCGACAGCTGCGCGGCGATAAGCAGATAGGCCGCGCCCCGCTTTGCCTGCCCGTGAGACCCGTAGAGAAAGCCCAGGACATGCAGCAGATGCACGGTGTCATCCGGGCCGGTCAGATTTCGATTCCTTCCTGCATGCGACCAAGCAGGTCGCGATGACGCTCGATTTCATCCTCCATCAGCGTTCTCGCAAGCGACTTGAGCTGCTCGCCGCCCTCGAGGTTGGGAACCAGGTGCGTCACAAAATGCTGGAGGATAGGCACGGAGCGCCGCAGGATGGCTGGCTCGGGTATACGGGGCATGACGAAGTCGATGAGGATGTCATCAAGCGATTCGCCTGCCGCTTCCCTGGAGGACTGAAACTCCGCGGTTTGCGGCCTTTCAGCACCAGCGGCGGATTTCGTTCCCTGAGCACGGCCCGCGGCCTTGTCGGCGCCATTCATCCGTCGCCGGTTGATTGCCTGACCGCGCACGCCTTCCGCCTGGCGCACCTCGCGGCCAGCCGTGTCCATCCTTGCCGAATCGAATCGCGGCCCTTCAAGCCGACGGTTCACGGGTATTTCAGCGCGACCGTGGCGCCGCCCTTCGTCAGGAGAAGTTCCGTCTCGCCGATGTGCTTGATGGTCCAGCCGTCATTGGTGAATGCACCTTCGTGGTAGCGCGCGCCATCGGCTGCGATGACGTAAGGCCGCTCGCCATACCAGATCGCCTGCAGCGTCAGGCGCGGGGCCTGCTCGGCGTTGCCGATCATGACGTTGGAGACCAGCGGAATGTGTGCGCCGAAGGCCTGGTCGAACCACGATTGCGTTTCCGTCCAGACGCCGCTCTGGTCATTCGGGATCATGCCCGACACCACGAGGCGTCCCGGCGATCGCTGAACGGTCAAGGTCCTTATGCCGGATTGCTCGAGACGCAGCTTGAGCTGACTTTCCGCTTCGGCGGCGGTCTGAATTTGCGCCGGCGACGAATCGTCCAGGACCTGTTGGCCCGGCTCGCCGGCGAAGGCCATTCTGATCGGTTCGCCATCTTTCGAGGGGCGCGTCTCGCCAACATCGGGCTTGGCGAGAGAGAGCCCGTTCGCGGCGAGGGAAAGAGCGAATACGGCGCACAGAACGCTGCCCGCCACCAGCACGGGGCGATTGGAAAAGGACCACCGACTTGCGGGGCGTTCCGGGTTGACCAGCCGGATACGGGCGTCGCCGACACTTACGGTGAGCGGCAGCCTGCAGCGGCTGCCGTGGCCTTCATGGATGGTTTCGCCTGTGGCGAGCGTTACATCGCCGCCGACGGCCTCGATTTCAAACTGGCTGCCCTTGCGCCGCAGCCTTGCGTGGACCGGCGCGATGCCGGCATCCCTCAGCACAATGTCGGATTCCGTGCTGGAGCCGATCGTGTACAGCGTCTCCACCAGGCTGAGTTCGGCGCCGGCGTGGAATCCGTGGGTGACGCTGAGCACAACGAAACCTCCGGATGCCGGGGAGGGGGCGATGATCGACCGCAACCGGCGCGCTGGCGCGGCATCCAGATACCTGCCGATAGGACTATCGGTCATGCCACTTCATCTCCCGCCGATGACGATTTCAAATGCAGCGACGACGGCGTTGAAAGCTTCCTGCCGTGCAAGTACGCCGCCGGTTGCTTCGGCGGCGTACGGGTTCGAGATCCGCCTTAGGCCTTCTCAGCCGACTGGCCGAGCGTCCTCGCGGTGCTCATCAGCATGTCATGCTGGGATTTCGCGATCTCTTTCGTGATCTCCAGCCCAAACATGCGCTCCTGGTGCTTGATCATCTTGTCCAGGTTCTGTTCCGGCGACCCTGCAGAGCCGGACGTAATGGGAGGGGTAGCAGCCATCATTGTCTCCTTGCGAGAAATTCAAGTCGCAAACGCCGGACTCACACCGCTGCGCTCCGGCACATTGCCAAGGCAGCTTAAGGCAGCGTGGTTGAAAATGAAAGTCCATTTGGAATATTTGAGCCATACAAGTTCCAACTGTTGCGTTGGCCACGTTCTAGGAGTAACCTGCGAGGCGGGTGAATGGGGTATTTCGGATATGGAAAAAGGTCCTTTGGCCGAGCTGTTGGTCGAACGGTTCGAGAATATGCCGCCGCAGTTGCGGGTCGCGGCGCGTTTCGTGCTGGATCATCCCAAGGATGTCGCGCTGATGTCGATGCGCGAGCAGGCGCACCAGGCCGGCGTTTCCCACAGCACGATGATGCGGCTGGCGCGCTGGCTCGGGCTTGATGGCTACGAGGACATGCGCAGCCTCTATGCGCGAGCATTGCGTGAGACAATCGCCGGTGAGCCCGCGCGACAGGGTATCAAGCAGCATGGCGATCCGGGATATTCGACCGTCGGGGTCGTTGCCGATACGCTCGCGGCCCAGATTGCAAGTCTTGGCGAATATGGCAGTGCCGTGCAATTCATCGCCGCCGCCGGCCTGCTGGCGCGATCGTCCAATCTGTTCGTCCTGGCCACACGCTCCGCCTATCCGGTCGCGGGCCATTTCGCTCACATCATGTCGTTTCTGGCTGGCGGCGACCGCAAGGTGACGCTTGTCGGCGAGATGGGCGGACCTGGCCTCGATGTTCTGCAGCAGGCGGGACGCGGCGATGTGCTGCTGGCGATAGCCATGTCGCCGTATGAACGCACGACGATCGATGTTGCGCGGCAGTCGGTTCGGCAGGGCGTCGGCGTGGTGGCAATCACCGACAGCAGCGTGTCGCCGCTGGCCCGGATCGCGCGGGAAACAATCATCGTCACGTCAAATTCGCAGTCGTTCTTCCGCAGCCTGGCGCCGGCCTTCGCCGCCGTCGAAATCCTGGCGGCACTGACGGCTGCGCAGTCCGAGGTGGATGCCGCGGATCGAATTAAGCAGTCGGAAGAGCAGCTTGCCGCTTTCGGCATTTATTGGAAGCCCCCCAGATAGCATTGGAACGTTGCTGTCTGGGCGGGCGTGACGGCAGCCAGGCTGCCGGCAACGGTGATTCCCGGAGGTCGTCCAGATGGTTCGCCCGATAACGCTCGCCAAGCCGCCGGTCCAACCGCAAAAGGTCGACGCCAAAGCAAATGCCGCGCAGGTTGCGCGGCTGGAGGCGCAGGCAGCGCAACTGCGCGAGCAGATCCGGCTTGCCAACAGAATGGGCGAGCGCGATTGGGCGGCGCAGGCGCGCCAGCAACTGGCGCAGGTGAATAGCGAACTGAGTTGGCTTCAGCCGCCGCCGGTCGCGGTTCCGGCAATGCCGGGCGTCAATGTCGTCAACGCCAGCGCAGGCACGTCGGGCAATGGCGCGACAGTGGCGCCGGCTCTCTATGTGCGCCCCGATCTCGCCGCAACCGCCGCGACGGTGAAACTCGATGGGGGCCCGGCCGAAGAGAACCCCAAGGACGCGACGACCGCCCGCAACATTGTCAACGACGTCACCGGCGGCAAGAGCATCGACCAGATTGCGTCCGCTCGCGGCATGACGCGCGAACAGGTTATCGCCGCGCTCAGGTCCGGCGGGATGACCGTGTCGACCACCGACCCGACAAGCGGCAATGGCGACGTGCAGACGACGAAAATCACGGATGGCAGCGGCCGCACCGTCACCCAATATTACGACTACCAGCACGACAGCTACTATACGAGCGTCCAGGCACAACCCAATGGCGCGGCAACCACCACGCCGGTCCGCGACGGGCTCGGACGCAAGGAGACCAGCAGCTACAATCCCGATACCGGCGCCATCACGACGCGGTATGAAGACGATCTCGGCACAGGCACCGTCACCGAGCGGACGTCGATGCCCAACGGGACCTCGGTGGAAACGGTGACGCCGGGCGCCGGCCCGTCGCTTCCCGTCACCACCGTCACCGGTCCGGACGGCCGCAAGACCATATTGGCGGCCTCCCAGGATCCGGGCGGGGCCAGCACGCACAACATCAAGCAAGACCTTGCCGATGGAAAGAGCATCGAGCAGATCGCGCAGGAAAACGGCCTTACCAGCGAGCAGGTGATCGCCGAATTGCAGGCCGCCGGCTATAAGGTGACGGCCACCAGCAGCAGCGACGCGCAGTCGGTCGAGCTCGCCGATCCGCGCACCGGCGACAAGACGGTCTACTCTTACGACTATCAGCACGATGTACGCACCGTCACGACGACGGCGGACGGGAAAAAAACGTCGCAATCCATCGATGGCAACGGGACCGAAACCAAGACCGTCACCGACAAGGACGGCCGGGTGACGATGACCGTCACCGAGAAGATCAATGGCGGCAAGCCCGTCGAGTACGAGGTCAAGCCGGGCGACAACCTGACCCTGATCGCACGGAAATATGGCGTATCGCTCGACGATCTCAGGCGGACGAATCCCGGACTGTTCGATTCGGCCCGTGATCCGGACGTCATCAACGCCGGAGAAAAGGTCACCATCGAAGACGGCACGCGAACGACCGTGAAGGTCACGTTCAACGGCTATACGCTGACCACCACGCCCGATGGCAGCATGACGCTGCACAACGACACGACCGGCAGCGAGCTGAAGATCGAGGTTGGCACGGCGCAGCAGGCGTTGGCCGAACTGCTGATGAAAATCAACCCGCAGAGCAAGGATCCCGAGCAGGCCAAGACCGACACGGTTCTCAAGACGATTCTGGAAGGAGTGCTCGGCGGGGCAAGTCCTGAGCTTGCGCAAGAGGTCGCAGATAAGCAGCAAGCAGTAAAGGACGCGATCAAGCAATATGGTGGCGGAAGGCCGGCGACGCCGAATCTCGACGGCAGCGCCACATCGGTTGGCCCGTTCGGCGAGCCGCCGTCGGCTACGGCTCCGTCAGGCGGCAAGTGGGTGCCGCTGATGGTCGACGGGAGCTGGCAGTGGTTTGATCCGGAAGTTGCCAAGGCGATCGCCGCCGAAAACGCTGTGATAGCGCGTCTCGGCGAAGCACAGGCAAAGCCTGAGCAGAGCGGGGCCCAGCTCGACGTCTATGCGCTGGACCCCGAATTTAAGGGAGCCGTGAATAGCGCCGAGACGACACTCGATAAGGTGCTGGCGCCGTATGGGCTGCAATGGCAGGCCCCCGAGCCGAAAGGCACGCTGGCGGATGCGCAAAAGCGGCTGACCACCGCCAACAGCATGCTGCAAAGTGCCAGCACTGCCAGGGCCGAGTACGCACAGGGCGAGAAGAACCTCCTTGATGCTCTGGGCAAGCAGGCAACCCTGCCGATGCTCAGCGATCCGAGCAAGCCGTCCGTCGGTCCTGTCGGTGGGCCCAGCCGCGAGGAAACCAACCTGCAGGGCAAGGCCGAGCACGCGGGGGTGACGCAACTCTTCATCAACGCGGCGCTGCACACCGCGCGAGGCAACAAGGCCACCATCGACCAGATGGTCAGCGCGACGGAATTGGAGCTCTACGGCGTCAAATCCGGGAGTCCCGAGTATACAGAAATCAATGGCAGGCTTGAGGGACTGAAAGGCCTGCAGGGGCCGGCAGCCAGCCAGGTGACGCTGGCTGAGGCGTATGAGGAATTTGGCGTCGCGCAAAAAGATGCGGCCGACCTTGCCGTGGATGTCGAACCGATCAAGCAGGCATTGGTCGCCCAGGCGAAGCAGAGAAATCCGCACCATTTTGATTGGGACGGCTACACGAACGGCGAGGGTGACTTCACCGGCAAACTGAAATCGCAGCAAGTGATCGAGGAGAATGGACAGCTCTATCTCGTAAACACCTATGAGAATGATGTTTTCAGCGACAAAGACGGCAACGACACGCCAGTCCTAAAATATGCTCTGACATACGATCTCGGCGACAAGAATATCCGGGACGATTTCCGCAACAATCCGCTCAACAAACAGTGGCAGGAGCTGCTGGCATCGACACAAAGCTCGGCTTCGGCGCCGGTCTGCACGCCCAATGGGACAGGTTCGCAATCGGCGCTGGCGGCAGCCAAATCCAAGATCGTCGGGGTGCAGGTCGAGCAGTTCGACGCGAAGCTCAAAGATGCGAAAGCCAAGCTCGTCGACGCGACGACGGCTCGCGACAAAGCAATCACCGAGCATGGCGGGGGCACCGTCGAAGCGCCTGCCGGCACACTGCAGCCGGGCGAGAAGCCGGTAAAGGTCACGGTGAACGGC
>NZ_RZOF01000450.1:0-4155 GCF_003998955.1 Mesorhizobium sp. M4B.F.Ca.ET.017.02.2.1
AAGCATGACGGCGGTGTAGACCAGCCGCCCGCCATAGCGATCGGTCCAGACGCCGAGCAGCATGCGCACGAGCGAACCGGTGAGGATCGGCGTGCCGATGAGCAGGCCGAACTCCGTCTCGCTCAGCCCAAGCTCCTGCTTTATGCGCACGCCGATGATGGAGAAGATCGTCCACACCGCGAAGCAGACGGTGAAGGCGATGGTGGACATCACGAGCGCCTGCCTGGGTTCCTGGCTGGGCGCGGCTGGGAGAATTGCAGTCATGTCGGCTCCGGTTTGCGGCGTGGGAGGCGCCGCTCTTGTCTGTTCGTTGGCGATTGTCAGCGACGCGCCATCGGCGTGCCGGTCGAAACCTCGCTGTGCGCGGTCACTGCCGGCCCCTTGCCGTCCGTCTTGGCGCCGACGGGAAAGAGCAGCAGTGCGGCGGTGAACAGCGCGGCGGTCAATGCGCTGCTGGCCAGGACATCGCGGCGGGTGAAGTCCTCGAGGGCCGCGCCAGTTCCGATCCGTTTCGTCATCGTCGTCTCCGGTTGGGCACCGCCTGGGATCGGCGCCGTCGATTGCGTGTTCGGTCAAAACAAAAAAGCTGCCGGCCAGGTCGCTCGCGTCCGTCCATCCGGGATCGCGTGTTGACCTGATCGGCAGCTTTGCCTGTGGCGCCCGCCATTGGACGCCGTGTCTCTTGGCCCCGAGGGACCTACATTTCTAAAAGCAGGAAGCGTGCCAGTTCGACAGCGCGCTGAATTTTCAAATAATATCAATGCGAAACCGCAGCCGCGCGACTTTTGACGAGCCCGGCGGCGGATCAAAGATTAGTCAGATCGCCTTGCACGGCAGCATAATATTTGTGCAGTGCGGCAGGTTGCCCATTGCCGATGCAGATCGACCTTTGGCGTTGAAGATGCGTTTCTTCGGGTCATGACGCTACTCCGCGGCTTCAACGAAGCGGTGGCGTTCATAGAGGAACTTCAGCACCGCCTCGCGGCAGCGCAGGAAGGTGCGGTCCGAGGCAAGCTCGATGCGTCGGCGCGGCCGGGCCAGCGGCACCGAAAGCACCTCGCCGATGGTTGCCGCCGGGCCGTTGGTCATCATCACGATGCGGTCCGACAGAAGCACCGCCTCGTCGACATCGTGGGTAATCATGATCATGGTCGTGCCGAGCCGGGCGTGGATGTCCATCACCGCCTCCTGGAGGTGGGCGCGGGTCAGCGCGTCGAGCGCGCCGAACGGCTCGTCGAGCAGCAGGATCTTCGGCTGCATGGCGAGCGCGCGGGCAATGCCGACGCGCTGCTTCATGCCACCGGATATCTCGGCCGGGCGCTTGTCCCTGGCATGCGCCATCTGCACGAGATCGAGGTTGCGCATGATCCACTCATGCCGCTCGGCCCGGCTTTTGGTGCGGCCGAAGACCTTGGAGACGGCAAGGTTGATGTTCTCGTAGACGGTGAGCCACGGCAGCAGCGAATGGTTCTGGAACACCACGGCGCGCTCAGGTCCCGGGCTGTCGACCTCCTTGTCCTCGAGCAGCACGGCACCCGAGGAGACCCTGGTCAGCCCGGCAATGAGGTTGAGCAAGGTCGACTTGCCGCAGCCGGAATGGCCGATGATGGAGACGAACTCGCCCCTGTCGATGGTGAGCCTGATATCCTTCAGCACCTCGCTGACCTGGCCGCCGCGGGCGAAGGATTTGTCGATATGGTCGAGCTTCAGATAGGCGGTCATGGCGCCCTCCTCACTTTGACGTTGTGCCGCGGGTGACGAAGGCGCCGACCGCCGCGACCAGCCGATCGAGGCAGAAGCCGGTGACGCCGATATAGGCCAGCGCGACGATGATGTCGGGCAGCCGCGAGGAGTTCCACGCGTCCCAGATGAAGAAGCCGATGCCGACGCCGCCGGTCAGCATCTCGGCGGCGACGATGGCAAGCCAGGAGAGCCCGATGCCGATCCTCAGGCCGGTGAAGATGTAGGGGGCGGCCGCCGGCACCATGATCTTGACGAAGAACTCGAGCTGGTTGAGCCGCAGGATGCGGGCGACGTTGCGGTAATCCTCGGGGATGTTGCGGACGCCGACGGCTGTATTGATGATCACCGGCCAGATCGAGGTGATGAAGATCACGAACAGCGCCGACGGATTGGAATCGCGGAAGGCGGCGAGCGACAGCGGCAGCCAGGCGAGCGGCGGCACGGTGCGCAGGATCTGGAACACCGGGTCGAGGCCGCGCATCGCCCACACCGACTGGCCGACCAGCGCGCCCAGCGCCACACCGACCACCGCAGCCATGCCGAAGCCGATGGCGACGCGCTGCAGCGAGATCAGCACTCGCCAGGCAAGGCCGATATCCTGCGGGCCGTTGTCGAAGAACGGATGCGCGATCAGGTCATAGGCCTCGTTCCACACCTGGCTCGGCGGCGGCAGGCTGGCCGTCGGCGACGAGCAGGCGACCTGCCAGACGACGAGCAGGACGAGGATGACGACGGCCGGCGGCACCAGCGCCGTCGCCAGCTTGCCGGCAATGGCGAGCGGATCGATGCGGCGCCTCGCCTTTGCGGTGAAGGCGATCACCTCGGCGGGCTTTACGGGAAACGCCTTCACCTCGGTGTCCTCGACGGTTTGGATGGACATGTGTTCGCGAAGCTCCTGGTCGTTGGGCGACAACGGCGCGAGCGCCGTTGCGCCTTTGTCGCGCTGCGACAAACGGCGCCTTGGGCGCCGTTTGCGCCTAAGCTGATGCCTTGATCTTCAGGCTGTCGAGATAGGCGGACGGGTTGGCTGGATCGAAGGTCTTGCCGTCGAAGAAGGTCTCGACGCCGCGCGACGACGATGCAGGGATGTCGCTTGCCGCGACGCCCAGCTCCTTCGCCGCCTCGCGCCAGAGATCCTCGCGGTTGACCTGGTCGACCAGCGCCTTGATGTCGGTGGTCGGCGCGAACTTGCCCCAGCGGATGTTCTCGGCAAGGAACCAGGCATCATGGCTCTTGAAGGGATAGGAGACGCCGCCCTTCCAGAACTTCATGTAGAGGTCGGTGCCCTTGGCGACGCGGTCGTTGCCATAGTTGATGTCGCCCTTGAGGCGGCCGATGATGTCGGCGCTCGGAACGTTCATCCATTGCCGCTTGCCGATGATGGAGGCCATCTCGTCCTTGTTCTCCATCGCCTCGCACCATTGCTGGGCTTCCATGACGGCCATCAGGATCGCCTTGGTGGCGTTGGGATATTTCTCGATGAAGGCGGCGCGCAGGCCGAGCGCCTTTTCCGGATGGCCCTTCCACAATTCACCCGTGGTGGCGGCGGTGAAGCCGATACCCTGGTGGACGAGTTGCTCGTTCCAAGGCTCGCCGACGCAGAAGACGTCCATATTGCCGACCTTCATGTTGGCCACCATCTGCGGCGGCGGCACGACGATGGTCGAGACGTCCTTGTCGGGGTCGATGCCGCCGGCGGCCAGCCAGTAGCGTATCCACAGATCATGCGTTCCGCCCGGGAAGGTCATGGCGGCCTTGACCTCCTTGCCGGCGGCCTTCTTGGCGGCGAAAGCCTCCTTCAGCTTGGAAGCGTCGAGGCCGACGCCGGTGGCGGCGTATTCCTGGGCGACGGAAATGCCCTGGCAGTCGTAGTTCAGCCGCGCCACGATCGCCATCGGCAGCGGCTGCTTGTTCTGCGTAACCTTGCCGGTGTGCATGAGGTAGGGCATCGGCGTCAGGATGTGGGCGCCGTCGATGCCATTGGCCTCGCTGCCCAGCACCAGATTGTCGCGCGTCGCGCCCCAGGAGGCCTGCTTCAGCACCTCGACATCGGGCATGCCATATTTGGCGAACAGCCCCTTCTCCTTGGCGATCATCAGCGGTGCCGCGTCGGTGAGCGCGATAAAGCCGAGCTTGGCGCCGGTCACTTCGGGTGCGGCGGTCGCCGCATAGGCGCCCGAAGGCAGGAGCTTGCGCGCCGCCACGAGCAGCCCCGCCGTCAGCGCGCTTCTGGCAAGGAAGTCGCGACGCGACATGCCCTTGAGGGTCGTTCCAGTTCCGATCCGTTTCGTCATCGTCATCTCCCGGTTGGACGCCGCTTGGGACCGGCGCCGTCGATTCTCGTGTTCGGTCAAAACAAAAAGCTGCCGGCCAGGTCGCTCGCGTCCGTACATCCGGGATCGCGTGTCGACC
>NZ_RZOF01000451.1:0-4133 GCF_003998955.1 Mesorhizobium sp. M4B.F.Ca.ET.017.02.2.1
GCCGATGGTGATGCCGGCGATCATCTCCAGCCTGCTCGTCTGCTTCACCATCTCGCTCGACGAGTTCATCATCGCCTTCTTCCTGACCGGCACCGAGGCGACGCTGCCCATCTACATCTGGGGTCAACTGCGTTTCGCGGCCAAGCTGCCGGGTGTGCTGGCGCTGGGCACGCTGCTGCTCTTCGCCTCGTTCCTGCTGATGACCATTGCCGAGATCCTGCGCCGCCGCGCGGCCAGCCGCACCCGGAACGAGGGAGGCCTCTATGCCTGAATTGTCCCTGGCCGAACGGCCCCACCAGTCCGAGCGACCCCAGTCCGAGCGGGCCATGATCGAGATCCGCGACGTCACGCGCAGCTACGGCGCCTTCAAGGCGCTGGACGATGCCTCGCTGACCATCAAGGAAGGCGAGTTCTTCTCGCTGCTTGGTCCCTCGGGCTGCGGCAAGACCACGCTCTTGCGCATGATCGCCGGCTTCGACAATCCGACCAGCGGCTCGATCGCCGTCGGCGGCCAGCCGATGGATGGCATCCCCGCCAATCGGCGGCCCACCAACATGGTGTTCCAGAGCTATGCGATCTTCCCGCATCTCAACGTCGAGCAGAACGTCGCCTACGGGCTGAAGCGGCTGAAGCTGCAAGGCGACGAGGAACGACGCCGCGTCGAGGAGGCGCTGGCGCAGGTGTCGCTGACCGGCCTCGGCAAGCGCGGCGCTACCGAACTTTCCGGCGGCCAGCGCCAGCGCGTGGCGCTTGCCCGCGCGCTGGTCATGCGTCCCAAGGTGCTCTTGCTCGGCGAGCCGCTCTCGGCGCTGGACAAGAAACTGCGCGAGCAGATGCAGGTCGAGCTGCGCCGCCTGCAGCAGGCGGTCGGCATCACCTTCGTGCTGGTAACCCACGACCAGTATGAGGCGCTGGCCATGTCGGATCGCATCGCCGTGATGTTCGGCGGCAAGATCGCGCAGGTCGCCTCGCCGAAGGAAATCTACCAGCGGCCGGTCAACCGCCAGGTTGCCGACTTCCTCGGCGGCATGAACTTCGTCAAGGCCGAAATCGTCGAGGAGAACGGCGCCTCGCTGGTGCTCGACACGCTGGGCTTTGGGCGTGTGAGGACAGACAAGCCGAAGGCCTTCGTCCGCAACGGCGGCCAAGCGACGCTCGGCATCCGGCCGGAACGGCTGCGGGTGCTGTGGGACAATGCGACGGCGAAATTCGAGGTTGCCGGCAAGGTGGTCGAGCGCCACTATTTCGGCGAGATCACCCACCTGATCGTCGAGATCCCCGGACTGGAAAAGCCGCTCTCGGTGACCGAGACCAACGATTTCGGCGCCGACGACATCCCGGTCGGCGCGCCGATCCGCCTCGCCTACGATCCCGAGGCCCTGGTGGCGATGGCGGACTGAAGGCCAGCCAGGATTTTTCCGGCGGCGATGCGCCCGGCCACGATCGCGCCTTCGACATAGGCGGGGAATGACGGCGACACCTCCGACGAGGCGAAATGCACCGGCGGCGCGCCGGCGAGGATCGTGCGCTCGGCATCCCGCGCCGTCACATCGACAATGAGGTCGCTATAACCACCGCCGCTCCAGCGGTCATCCGTCCAGTCGCGCTGGTTGAAGTCGAGGATATCGGCCGCCTCAGGACCGAGCGCATCCACGAGCTTGGCGGTGACTTCGGCGCGCAGCGCCGCGGCGCCCAGCTTGCGGCAGCGCAGCGCCAGGGGTCCGCCGATGAAGACGACCAGCGCCGCATGCCCTGCATCCTTGCTGGCGTCGCAGGCAAACAGGCCCGGCATGTCGCGCCACATCACCATGCCGCTCAAGTCCCGATCGCGCCAGAACGGCTTGCGGTAACGGACCAGGATCTTGACCACGGCGCCGCTTTCCCAGACGCCAAGCGCTTTCGCCAGCTTCGTCGGCAGGGCGGGCGCGAAATCGATCTTCGCGGCCGTGGCTGGCGGCACCGCAACCAACGCTTGGCGCGCCTCGATCGTACCGCCGGCCGTGGTGACGCGAACGCCTTGCGGTCCGTGCTCGACCCGCGTCACCGGTTCGTTCAATCGCAACCGGTCGCCGAGATCGCCGGCCAGATCCTCGGCCAGCGACTGCATGGTCTCGCGCAGAAAATATTGCAGCTCCGGCACCTCGTTGGTGATGCGGCGATCATTGTCGATCAGATACCAGAGCGGCACCTTCTCCAGCGCCAGGCACCAGAGACCCTCGATCATCGAACGGAAGGCCGCCTTCGCGTCGGCGCTGTCCTTCTGGCGCCCGAGCCAGTCGGCGACGGTCAGCCCGGCAATCGCCGGATCGTCCGGCTCGATCCCGTTCAGCCGGTCGCGGATCGCCATCGCCGCGACATAGGTCCGCTCCGCCTGCGCGGCCGACATCGGTGGATGGGTGATGAAATCGCCATCGACATAGGTCTCGACGAATGTCTTGCCGCGCGCCCTGGCCAGCGCCATCAGCTCCGGCATGTCCTCGCACAGGAACTGGCCGCCACTGTCGATCCGTTCGCCGAGCCCGTTCAGGATGGCCTCGACCCGCCCGCCGACCCGGTCACGCGCTTCGAGAAGCAGGAAATCGATGCCGGCGCGCTTCAGCTCGAGCGCCGCCGTCAGGCCGGTGAAGCCGCCGCCGACGAGGACGACCTCGGTTCTTTCGACTGCTGTCGTCAATAGCCGGCCTTGATCTTCTCGAACTCGGCCACCATCCGCTGCTTCAGCTCCGGCGCCACCGGCTGCTGGAACAGCGTCTTGTCGAGGAACTTGTCCAGATTGTCGAAACCGCGCTCGGCCAGGATCTTGTGGTCGAGCGCCGCCATGCCGGCGGCGTTGCCGTGACCGTAGCCGAAGGTCTTGACCAGATAGTCCGATACGCCGGGCGCGTTGACGGCGCTGAGGAAATCATAGGCCTGGTCGAGCTTGCCCGGCGCGTCCTTCATCAGCACGTAGCCGCACACCCAGGTCGACAGGCCTTCCTTGGTGTCGCGGTTTATCTCGATCGGCATGCCCTGGCCCTTGAGCGTCACATAGGTCTCGTTCCAGCCCCAGACGAGATCCACCTCGTTGCCGGTGAAGGCCTGGTTGAGGTCGGTGTCGTCGGTCCAGTAGAAGCGCACATTCTTGTGCACCTGGCGCAGGAAGTCGGACGCCTCCCTGAACTTGGCATCCGTCATCTTGGTCCAGTCCTTCAATCCGATCACCAGGCTCGCCAGCGCATAGGCGTCGTCGACATTGTCGCCGATGGTGACACGCCCCTTGAACTTCGGATCGGCGAAGATCCTGAGCGATTGCGCTTCTTGCGCCGTCACCTTGTCGATGCGGTAGAGCAGCGAGGTGTTGCCCCAGTCGAAGGGCATGAACCAGGCCTTGCCGTCGGCTGTGGTGGCGAGATCCTTCATCGCCATGATGCCAGGGTTGAGGTCCTTCCAGCCAGCGATGCGGTTGGTGTCGAGCGGCTGCAGCAGGCCTGCCTCGCGCCATTTGACCACGCTTTGCGAGCAGGGATGCGCGATATCGGCCTTGAAGCCGGCGCGCATCTTCTCGAACGCCTCGTCCTCGTCGCCGAAGAAGGAGAAGGTCGGTTCGGCGCCGTATTTCGCCGCGTAGCCGGAATGCAGCAGCGGGTCCTCATAGCCCGACCAGTCGAAGACGATGAGATCGCCGCCGCCCTCCGCAAGCGAGTAGGCCACGCCGGCTCCGACCGGGCAGGCGGCGGCGAGAGCAAGGCGGCGAAGCATGGAATTCATGACGCGAAACTCCCCCATCGCGAATACGTTTCCGCGAGGTTAGGAGAATTGCGGGCCCTTGGCGAGGCCGCTCGCTCCGCTTCAATCTATGGCTGAGATCACGAAATTGTCGAAGTCTGCGCAGCCCCTCATCGCCCTGCCGGGCACTTCTCCCCGTATAGTGACGGGGAGAAGGGGCTGGCCGCAACCTCGTCGCCTTTCCTGAAACGTTAGCGATTGGCGAAACCGGCCATGACAGCGCCCCTCTCCCCGTCACTATACGGGGAGAGCGACTGTCTTGGCTGTCAAGCTGTTTGCCATGGTTTTTGGTCGCGGATGATGGCGTTGAGAATGGTCAGCAGCTTTCGCATGACGGCCACGACGGCGACGATCTTCGGCTTGCCGAC
>NZ_RZOF01000452.1:0-4129 GCF_003998955.1 Mesorhizobium sp. M4B.F.Ca.ET.017.02.2.1
GCTCCCGCCTTTCTAAGGTCGAAAATTGGCGAAGGTGGCGAAGCGAATAATCTCCCCCCTTGAGGGGGAGATGGCCGGCAGGCCAGAGAGGGGGGCCTCGCGCCAGACATCCGGCCAAGAAGCGCAATCCGCTGAATCGGTTGCGGCATCCTATTCAACGAAAACCTTCACGCTTGCCGCGCGGCCGGCGGCGTCGATCACGGTGAGCGTCGAATAGCCGGCGCCGTCGGGCAGCCAGGTGGCGGTGCGGCGCCGGTCGATGCCGGACAGCGGCTTGCCGTTGGCCAGCCAGCGGAAGGGCGCGCGGCCGCCCTGCAGCTTCAGCACCAGCGGCGAGGCGTCGGCCGAATTGGCGGCGAGGTCGACGCGCGCGCCGTCGGGCGGAAAGACGATCGTCGGCGCGGGCTCGGCCGGCGTTGCCTGCACCAGCCCGTCCGATCCGGCGCCGAAGCGCGCCAGCGTCACCGGCAACTCGTCGCGTTTCGGGCGGCGGACGCCGGCCGGCTGGCCGGGAAGCGGAACGGTGGCGAGGCCGGAGCGGACGAAGCCCTCGAACAGGATCGGCGCGGCCGAGACGTATCCGGACAGACCAGGCACGGCGCCGGCATCGGCGCGGCCAACCCAGACGCCCAGCACATAGCGGCCGTCGAAACCGACCGACCAGGCGTCGCGGTAGCCATAGGAGGTGCCGGTCTTGTAGGCGATGCCGCGCTGCAAGGCGCCCTCGGGCGGCTTCACGCCCGACAATATGTCGGTGATCTGCCAGTTGGCCTGGTCGTCGAGGATGGTGGCGGTGGTGCGTTCGGCGTTGGCCGGCTCGGTGCCGTCATGCAGCGTGTGCGCCTTGCCGCCATTGGCGAGGCCCGTATAGAGCTGGACGAGATCGCGCAAGGTCACACCGACGCCGCCGAGGCCGATCGCCAGGCCCGGCGCCTCGTTGACCGGCAGCACCGGGTTGACGCCGGCCTGGCGGAAGCGCGCCGTCAGCCTGGCCGGTCCGACCGCGTCGAGCACCCGGATCGCCGGCACGTTGAGCGAGAGCTGCAGCGCCTGCCTGATGCTGACGTCGCCCTGATAGCCCATGTCGAAATTCTTCGGCCGGTAGCCGGCGAAATCCGCCGGGCTGTCCTCGATGATGGTCTCCTGTGCGACCAGGCCCTGCTCGAAGGCGAGCCCGTAGATGAACGGTTTCAGCGTCGACCCCGGCGAGCGGACGATCCTGGTCATGTCGATCCAGCCGGAGCGGCTGGCGTCGAAGAAATCGGCCGAACCGACCTCGCCGAGGATGTCGCCGGTGCGGGCATCGGCCAGCACCATGGCGACGGAAAGTTTCGGGCCGAGCCTGGCGGCGGCTTCCTTCGCCACCTGTTCCAGTCCTTGCTGGACGCTCCTGCGGATGGTGAGTTGCAGCGGCTTGCTCGGCTCGGCCTTGGGCAGCATGGCATAGGCGGCATGCGCGGCCAGCGCCGGCAGTTTGCGGCGCAGGCCGGAGACATCGTCCAGCGCAGCGCGCGCGGCTTCCCGGTCGCCGAGCAGGCCGGCCGAGACCATGCGCGTCAGCACGCGGTCGCGCGCGGCATGCGCGATGTCGAGGTTGCGGTCGGGCCGCCGCTTCTCCGGCAGTTGCGGCAGGGCGACGAGCAAAGCGGCTTCCGAGACCGTCAGCCGCTTCGGCTCCTTGCCGAAATAGGCGAGAGAGGCGGCGCGAACGCCTTCGAGATTGCCACCGTAGGGGGCCAGCGTCAGATAGCGTTCGAGGATCTCGCGTTTGGAAAGTCGCCGCTCGATCTGGATGGCGCGCAGCATCTGCTTGATCTTGGAGCCGAGGCTGCGGCTGTCGCGCGGCTCGATCAGCCGGGCAAGCTGCATCGACAGGGTCGAGCCGCCGGAGACGATGTGGCCGTTGCTGACGAACTGGCCGGCGGCCCGGCATAGGGCCAGCACATCGACACCGTCATGGTCCCAGAAGCGCTTGTCCTCATAGGCGACCAGCATGTCGACGAACTGCTTGTCGACCTGGTCGAGACGGGTTTCGAGCCGCCAGTAGCCGTCGGGCGTGGCGAAGGCGCGCAGCAACTGGCCGTCGCGGTCCTGCACCTCGGTGGAGACTGCCAGTTTTTCTGGCAGCGGCGGCGGATAGGCGCGGTCGAGCTGCCAGAGGGTGGCTGTGGAAAGGGCAACAACGCCGACGCAACAAGCTGCGGCTATGGCGCTGCGTCGCAGGAATTTTCTGGAAAGCATAGCGCCGCCCCTCATTGTCCTGCCGGACATTTCTCCCCGTATAGAAACGGGGAGAAAGGGGCTGTTGCCGTTGGTTTCGCCAATCGCCAACGGTGCGGAATAGGCGGAGAAATTCGCGACAGCCACCTTCTCCCCGTCTCTATACGGGGAGAAGGTGCCGGCAGGCGGATGAGGGGCAGCGCCATCGCCACGTCTATCAAGGCGCTTACGGCGCCTTGACCTCCATCATGCCGCTGGCGGTGCGGGCCGAGTATTGCGGCCGGTACATATCCTCCACCGTTGCTGCCGGATGGGCATAGGTGCCGGGCGTTACCGCGCGCACGACGTAGGCCAGCGTGATGTTGCGGTCGCCGTCGCCATCGTTCGGGTTGAAGGCCGCGACGAAGCGGTCGTCGCGGAACTCTAGATGAGCGGCGTCGGTCTGCGCCAGCCAGGAGAAGTTCGACAGCTGGGCGCTGGACACCAGGCCCGGATTGTCGATCTCGAAGCCGGCCGGCAGCAGGTCGGTGATCAGCAGCCGCGAGGGCCAGCTGTTCTGCTCGTAGACCTTGAGCACGACGACATAGCGTTCGTTCTGCTTGACCTCGGTGACGTTGGCCTCGGTGCCATCGAGCCTGTAGTAGGTGCGATCGATGGTGAAGCCGTCGCCGTCGGCCGGCAGCGTCTCGACCGGCGAGGCCACCGTGGTGACCACCGCCTGCAGCGGCGTCTTGCCGGTGTTGGCGATGGTGAGCGGGCTGTCGGCGATGTCGCTGCCGCTGAAGCGGTCGGAATAGCCGCCGGCATGCGGCGCGCCGTTGACGGAGAGCGTGATGGAATCATTGCCCTCCTTCAGCGCCCGCGCCGCCAGGAGCATCCAGGACTCGTCCTGCGTGCTCGTCCAGCGGGCATCGGCGCGCGCCCTGGCCACCAGCTTGATCAACGCCGGCACAATGGTCGGCACCGGCTTCGATTCGGCGGCCAGCGCCAGGATCGCCGCGCCGTCGCGGAGCGGCGAGCCATAGTCGGAGCGGTAGTAATCGTACTCGGTGGCCCCCTTCGCCAGCCGCAGCGCGGTCTGGAAGGTGGCTTCCGAGCGCTGCGCGTCGCCATAGAGCGCAAGGCTCGCCGCAAGCTGTGCGACGGCCATCGGGCTGGTGAAGGCTTCGAGCTGGGTGTCGGCGTAATAGCGCAGATCGCCGATCGAAGCCTTCTTGTTGCGGGCCAGCACATAGAGCGCGTAGGCGATCTCGCTGCCGCGGTCCTGGACGTCCTGGTCATAGCCGAGCGAGTTCTGCAGGTTGCTCAGCGCCTGGTTCATCGCCAGCGCCGGCACGTCGTATTTCTGCTCGCGCGCCCGGGTCAGGAAGTCGCTGACATAGGCGTCGAGCCAGAGATCGCCGGAGCCGGGACCCCACAGGCCGAAGCTGCCGGCCGAGGCCTGGTAGCTCAGCACCTTGTAGATGGCGTCCTGGATGCGGCCATGCAGGTCCGGATCGCTGGCCATGCCGATGCCCGAAGCCAACTCATTGACATAGAGCAGCGGCAGGGCGCGGCTGGTGGTCTGCTCGGCGCAGCCATAGGGGTAGCGGTCGAGCGTCATAAGCAGCGACGGCACGTCGAAGGCCGCCGCCTGCGAAACGCCGACGCTCACCGAAGCGCCGTCGAGCAGGCTTGCCGCCAGGAGTTCCTTGTCGACGCGCAGGGCGCCGACATTGGGCTTGAGGTCGACCACCAGCCGGGTGGTGACCGGCAGCTGCGCCGGCCGCACCGGCACATAGAGCGTCTGCTCGACCTCGGTGCCGTCGGCATGGGCGAGCTTGACGGTGATCGAGGCGTTGCCGGCGGTTTTGGCAACCAGCGGCACGGTCAGCGTCTGGCGCTTGCCCTGGGCGAGCGTTAGTTTCTC
>NZ_RZOF01000453.1:0-4126 GCF_003998955.1 Mesorhizobium sp. M4B.F.Ca.ET.017.02.2.1
AGTGAAGTCTTCTTCAACGCGATCCACAATCCGACTGGCATTTTCGTAAAGGCCTCCTCGGTGCCGGCGGCATCAGGGAGGGTTTTCTCATGACGAGGACTTCTTACGGAAATGGGGGGCTACTCAAACACATTCAGTGATCAGCGCGGGGGCGGCGTCAGCTATTTCACCGCCGATCTTGGATATAATTTCTTGAACGCGCCGCGCTACCGCATCGGTGCTTTTGTTGGCAACAATTTCTGGCACGAGAGCTACGACGCTTTCGGTTGCACGCAGCAGGCGACCAACTGGAGGACCTGTGTGCCAACCGTCCCGACCTACGTCAACCTCATCAGCCAGGACAACGATTGGCATTCGCTGCGACTCGGCTTGGCCGGGCAGACGCAACTCACCGCGCGACTCAGCCTTTCTGGTGACGTGGCGTTCCTCTTCACGCGGCTCGACGGCAAAGATCAGCACCACATGCGCCCCAAGATCAAGCTAATTCCCGAAGACGGCGATGGGCATGGCGTCCAGCTCGAGGCGGTGTTGAACTACAAGGTCACGGATTTGTTCAACATCGGCGTCGGCGCCCGCTACTGGGCCGTGGCGAATAACGGCACGGCTCATTTCGAAGAGGCAATGGGCGGTCGTGGTTCCCCGCAGGCCGACGATTGGAAGGCAAAGCGCTACGGCGTGTTCGTGCAGGCCAGCATCAAGTTCAACTGAGAGAGCAAGAACCGGGGAGAGCGGCGATGCCACTCCAGCTCATTACGATCATTGGATCAACAGAAGGAAGTTTTCCGAAGAGTTCTGCAGGCGTGCGCAAAGTCGCCAGACAAAGTTCTCTGGTCCATAGTGTACGTGCCGTCACGCCCGTTCTCGACATGGTTGAATGATACGTCCCGCGCGATAGATCAAAGTCGTTCTTCATTGGTTTTCCGGAAATCGCGGGAGCACAGCGTGCAGTGACCCTCGGCTGCTGGTTTTCTGTCAACGCGCAGATGAGGGAGAATGAGCGTACAGCAAAAATCATCAGTGCTGTCGCTTTCGCCAAAGCCCGCCGCAGCTAAACGGGGCCCCACGTCCGGTAGCGCCCCTGCCGGTCACCTCACGGATGCCGAGTTCGGCACCAGCCCGAGCGCAGCACGCTGGCTAATTTTCAGCTCGGCCGCGACCAGACCTGCCGACACCAGCGGCCGCGCCAGCACCAGCTCGATCAGCGCCGGCAGGCTCGAGTTTTTGCGCCGGTTCCTGAGCCGGCGCTCCATCTGGCTTTTGGCCAGCGCCTGGATGATTGCAAGGCTGAAACAGTCGATGGAACGCCCCTCCAGCGAAGCCGAACCGGACGAGGCGCGCGCGCCAGGTCCTTCGGCTGCCATCGGCACGCTGGGTTTAAGTGCTTGGGGTGACACGGCGTGATCTCCGCCGTTGGCGGGAACAGGCGGTAGAACAGCTGGATGTTCTCAAATGCATGCGGGATTGCCCAGATCTGGCCGCCCTCCCCCGTTGCGATCTGACCGGCTTCCATCTTCCAGGTAAGCGCCGCACGCAGGCTCGGGAAGGAGTCGTTGTAGTCGTATCCAGCATCGGGTAAAAACGGGTAACCGGCACTTAAAGGCGTTGTAGTGTCGCCACCAGAAATACTGCTCCGTGGTGCTGGCCTTTGCGTGGGGGCGCAACACGGCAACTACCCGCTCAAAACGGTTGGTCCTCTACCTCTTATTCACCGTCGCTTTCCTCGCGGCCTAACCCGGCCGGAATATCCGTTGCCAGAAAAAGGCCTCGCGGCCGGTTCGAGGCGCATCCCTCCTCCGAAGCAGCACGCTCAAGTATCGTCACAAGCCCCGAGCGCTTCGCGTTCGGCGATGTCCAAATTCCGACAATGTCGGATACAGTCAGATCTACTGGATTGCGTTTGAATGGTTTTCTCATTTGGCACAGTACATGCGGGTCATCCGCAAAACACGTGACCGACCAACAAGAATTCGCATGATCACCTTACCACAACATACAGCCGCCTCGGAACAATCACTTGGCCCCTGATCGCCCGCCCCGGCACCACAACCGGAGTCATCGATGTTCTGACGGGCTGCCCTAGGATACCTGCTGCGACAGGGCTTGCCCTGGTGACGACCACTCCGGCTCCGCCGGTTACCGACGAGGGCAACGTGACGGATTTCCTGCTTTTCAACGGCATGGAGGTGGCTGTCATTCCCGACCACCGAAGCGAGCGACAAATTCTATCTCAACGCCGAGCAAGAGCTGGTGTTCGCCGATGAAGACAGCCCGGCCTTCATGGCAGGCGCATTCGAGTTCCTGTCCGCGCTGTGGCTCGATGAAGAAAAGGTGAGGCAGGCATTCCGTCCGGCAATGGCGTCGGGTGGCACGATCATAGCGCGTGTCTGTTTCGCGGTACGGAACGGTTCTTCCGTCCAGGCTACAATGCCAATCTGATCGACTCCTGGCTGCCGGCCTTGGAGGGCGTCGTCGAGAAGCTCGAACGCGGCGTGGACGTCGCGGATGTTGGATGCGGTCATGGTGCATCGACCGTGCTCATGGCACAGGCCTTCCCCAATTTCGCGCTTCGTCGGCTTCGACTATCATGCCCCTTCGATTGAGCGCGCCCGCAAGGCGGCCGAGGTAGCCGGCGTCGGCGTCAACACGCGGTTCGACGTCGCCGCCGCCAAGAGCTATCCCGGAACCTACGACCTCGTCACATTCTTCGATTGCCTTCACGACATGGGCGACCCGACGGGCGCCGCCACCCATGTCCACGGATCGCTCAAGCCGGATGGCACGTGGATGATCGTCGAGCCGTTCGCGCATGATCATCTGGCGGCGAACCTCAATCCCGTCGGACGCGTTTACTATGCCGCTTCCACGTTCGTGTGCACGCCCGCGTCCGTGTCGCAGGAAGTCGGGCTCGCGCTTGGAGCCCAGGCCGGTGAGGCGAGGCTGCGCAAGGTGGTGACCGGTGGCGGCTTCAAGCGATTGCGTCGCGCCGCGGAGACACCGTTCAACATGGTGCTGGAGGCCCGCCCTTAGCGTGGCCGTCGCCAGAAATTGCAGCTCATCGCATTTGATGAAGATCACCGCCAAAATCCGGACGCATCGGGCTTTTCAAGGCGTCTGGGTTCACGCAGAGGTCGCTGCCGAGCCGCCTTCTCTAAACCACTGAAGTCGATGTCCGGCGGCAGATTCTTTCCCTCTCTGCGGCCACAAGGCGAGCAGCCTCGCTGTAGGCGTCTTCCCGCCCAGTGCTTTCTCGACCCGCCGCGGTGGGCTGATCGTCTCGGATCGTCATCAAAGCGGTGGACGCCGGTGCGAAGTCTGGGCATGGAGATCGGCACCTCCGAGGTCGAGCGGATCTGCTAAAAGCGCCAGGAGCGGCACGCGACCAGTGGCCTATTTACGACACGATGGGCTTCCACCTTCGCAATACGCTCGGTGAGTGTCATCTGGATAGCCTCATCGTGTTTGCAGCTTCACGACGCCTTACGACGCAACGCCGTTTGGTATCCAAGCCATTGGTGGATTTCAGCGGCTATACGCTCGGCATGCGCGGTGACTTCGGGAATTCCCATCAATTCGCCAACGCTGCCGCGCGCCAGCGGCCCGCTGACGAAAATGCTGTCGGTCGGTCGGCCGGAAGTGCTGACCGCACGGCCTTGGCTGTCGGTCGCCAGGCCAAGGCCAATCGGGTCTAGCCGGACCAGTCCCATTCGCCCGAGATCGGCAATTGCTGTGTTGGTCCGGAAAATATCGGCATGCGCCGGCCCGGTCGTGACGACCACCCTGTCGAACGTCTCGGTTGTCTGAGTGGGTTGGCGCCTTGGCCGCAGCGTGACCCGAATGCGCCCGTCGACCTGCTCGGCGCCGACGATCGATGCGGCGCGATAGGCGAGCATGCCTTCGGCAACGCGGCGATCGAGCACGTCCGCGACCTGTGGCGCGATGCGGAAGCGATGCACATCCCACAGCGTGCGCAAATGGCGCACGAGGCGGCGTTGCTCGTCGAGCGGCAGGGCCTGCCAGATGATTTGTCCCTGACGTCGGACGGCATCGAGGACCGGGTGCCAGTCTTCGCCCCGACGCTTGGCATCTAGGATCGTGGCCCGGATGCGTCTGAGCATCACTGTTGCGC
>NZ_RZOF01000454.1:0-4122 GCF_003998955.1 Mesorhizobium sp. M4B.F.Ca.ET.017.02.2.1
GTAGAGCATGCCCAGCGCGCGCCGGACGGCCGGATTGGAGAACTTCGGCAGCCTGGTGTTGAACAGGAACCCGGTCACGACGGGCGGAATGCCGGTGTCGAAGGTCTCGGCGACCACGTCGCCCTTGCGGAAGGCAGGAAAGTCGAGATCGCGTTCGCGCTTGACCGGGTCGGTCTCGTCGTCGATGGCGCAGATGCCTTTCTTGAACGCCTCGGTCTTGGCGTTGGCATTTAGGAAGTACTCGATGGTGATCTGGTCGAAATTGTCGAAGCCGCGCTTCGAAGGGACATCCTTGGCCCAATAGTCGGGATTGCGCTTGAACACGATGCGCTGGCCGGGCACCACCTGCGCCACCGTGTAGGGGCCGCTGCCGGTCACAGGCTTCAGCGTCGTCTTGTCGAAGCTGTCCTTGTCGAAGGCATGCTTCGGGATGATCGGCGTCAGCGCGACGATCAGCGGAAACTCGCGGTCGGCCTTGTCGTTGAAGGTGAAGCGCACGCTGCGGTCGCCGGTCTTTTCCAGCTTGGCGATCTTGGCCATGCGGTCGCTGTAGGGCGGGCGGCCCTTGTCGGTGAACACGTCGTAGGTGAACAGCACGTCCTCCGGCGTCACCGGCTGGCCGTCCGACCATTTTGCGTTGGGATTGAGATGGAACTCGATCGACTTGCGCTCGGGATCCATGTCGGCGCTGTCGGCGAGCAGGCCATAGAGGCTGAAGGGCTCGTCATAGTTGCGCTGCATCAGCGGCTCGAAGACCAGATTGCCGTAGATCGTATCCATCATGCCGCGTGCCGTGGTGCGCAGGCTTTTCAGGATGAACGGGTTGAGATTGTCGAAGCTGCCGACGACGCAATAGGTGATGCTGCCGCCTTTCGGCGCATCGGGATTGACGTAGTCGAAATGCGTATAGTCCGCCGGCAGCGCCGGCTCGCCCTGCATGGCGATGGCATGCTTCGGCTCCGACAGCGCCGGTCCAGTAGCAAGGGTCAGAAACGAGGTCGCGGCGATCAGCCAAACGAGAACGCGGCCCATGACCGTCTCCTTGCCAGGCGGCTTGATGATTCGGAATGCACCCTAGAGCATTTCGTGCTCCGATTGAATCGTTGCGGCACGGGGACGGAGCTGCAGGAGCTCGGCGACCGCGGGCGGCCGGCGGAGCTGCGCCAAGAATTGCGGCCGACGGGCTGGATTCGCCATCGCTGGCAGTGTAACAGGCGCTCCGAAGTCATGCTGTTGCCTCATTTCGGCAACAGGTAGCAGGACCACACGGCACGAAGAAGCCGGTCCCGGGATCATTGAGAGGAAGTACACCATATGACGAGCCTGAACAGCAACGCGTACCGCCTTTCGGTCCTGGCCGCAGGCGTGATCGGCTTTCTGGGCGCAGAACTTCCGGCTGCCTCCGCGCAGCAGCAGCAGATTCCGCAGGGCTGGTTCAAGGCCTGCACCAAGCAGGAAGATGTCGACATCTGCAATGTCCAGAACATCGTCACCGCCGGCAACGGCCAGCTCGTCACCGGCATCAGCCTGATCGAGCTGAAGGGCAAGGTGAACCGCAAGGTGTTCCAGGTCACGGTCCCGACCGGCCGTCTGGTCCCTCCCGGCATCGGCCTGCAGATCGACACCGGCAAGGCGCAGAAGCTCGACTATGTGATCTGCTTCCCCGACCGCTGCGTGGCCGAAGTGCCGCTGACCGACCAGCTCGTCGCCTCGTTCAAGAAGGGCCAGGCGATCACGCTGACCTCGGTCAATTTCCAGAACCAGCCGAACCCGATCAAGGTCGCGCTGACCGGCTTCAGCGGCGCCTATGACGGTCCGCCGCTGCAGCAGTCGGACATCGAGGACCGGCAGAAGAAGCTGAAGGACTTCGTGGCCAAGAACAACCAGGACTTCGCCAAGAAGCTCAAGGAAGAGCAGGACAAGGCGAAGACCGCCAACTGATCGCCCGGGACTCCCTGCGGGAGTCTTCCGGCTTCGAAAAAAGCGGGGCATGCCCCGCTTTTTTGCGTCTCAATGCCGGGACTGTCGTTTCGGCTCGTAGCGACCGTCCGGCCGCTTGTCGAACATCTCGCCGATCTGCGGATGCCGCACCGGCTCGCCCGACTTGTCCTCGAGCAGGTTCTGCTCGGAGACATAGGCGATGTATTCCGTTTCGGAGTTCTCTGCGAGAAGGTGATAGAAGGGCTGGTCCTTGCGCGGCCGCACGTCGGCCGGTATCGCCTCGTACCATTCCTCGGTGTTGGCGAATTGCGGGTCGACGTCGAAGATGACCCCGCGGAACGGAAACAGCCGGTGGCGAACCACTTGTCCGATCGAGAATTTGGCCGTTTTCATCGCACTCACCACTCAGGTTCCAAGGCGCCGTCGGTGACCGCGCAAAGGCGCCTAAGATCTTGAATTTACGCGCTGCGCCGCCAAAAATCGACCCCGACTTTCGGTTGGTGCCTATTTGGCGCAGACGCCGCGCCAATTCAATGCCAAAGCACCGCTCCTATACCAAGCAACGAGCTGGCGGAGCCGAGGGTTTCCGGCCTGCGGCGGAAATGTCCGGCGAACCTACCGCCGGGACTGCTTGCGCAACCCGCCGGCAAGCGCCTGGAAGCCGCTGCCGGGCCTCAGCCCTTCGCGCATGAAAAAGGCGCGCAGCGGCGCGAAGCTGCCGAGCACGCCAAGGCCGGCGCCGCGCGCCAGCTGCGCCGGCAGCATGTCGGAGAGCAGGGACCTGTTCAGCAGATTAACCGCGCTGCTGCGCGCCAGAATGTCGGGCCGTCGCCTGGTATCGTAGGTCGCGAGGCACTTCTCCGATCCCGGATCAGAGCTATTTTCGCTGGCGATTCCAATCAGGTCGTCGATATCCCTGATGCCGAGATTGAGACCTTGTGCGCCGATCGGCGGGAAGACGTGCGCGGCCTCGCCGACCAGCGCCACACGGTTTTGCGCAAAACGCCCTGGCGAGGCGGCCGACAGCGGATAGACCTGCCTGCCGGGTTCGACGGTGACGCGCCCCAGCATCGACTGCATCTGCTCTTCGACGCGCTGCGAGAGCGTCGCGTCGTCGAGCGCCGCCAGCTCCGTCGCCGTCTCCGGCTTCACCACCCAGACAAGGCTGGAACGGTTGCCGGGCAGGGGAACCTGCGTGAACGGGCCGGTCTCGGTGTGGAACTCGGTCGAGGTGAAGGCGTGGTCGCTGCGGTGGCTGAAATTGAGAACCAGCGCCGCCTGTGGATAGGAGCGCACCGATGCGGCGATGCCAGCCGCCTCGCGCGCCGGCGACATGCGCCCGTCGGCGGCGACCGCCAGCGAGGCGGAGACCTCGCCGCCATCGGCAAGCACGGCATGGGCATGGGTGGTGTCCAGGCGCCAGCTCTCGACCATCGATTTCCGCCATTCGATGCCCGTATGCGCGGCAACCGCCCTGGCAAGGGCTGGAACAAGCACGTTGTTGGGCAGGTTCAAGCCGAACTGCTCTTCGCCGATTTCGCTGGCGCGGAAGGTGACCGTCGGGCTGCGGACCAGCCGCCTCGTCGCGTCGACGATGCGCATCACCTTCAGCGGCGCGGCCTTTGGCCTGAGTTCGGCGAGAACGCCCAGCCGCTCGAGGACTTTCAAGGCAGGGTTCATAAGTGCCGTGGTGCGGCCATCCTGGCCATTGGCTTCCGGGCCTGCCAGCGTCACCGCAAAGCCGGCCTCGGCAAAGCCGAGCGCCGCGATCAGCCCGGCCGGACCGCTGCCGGCAACCAATATCCGCGCTGTCTTGTGATGACCCAAATCCGGTATCCAGATCGCAATGCAGGCCCAACTGGCCGCCAACGTCGGTATAGGCCCGATCGCACGGCTTGATCAACGCGGCGATTCGGCTCATTTCGGGTCCATGACCGGCCAGGACCATGATTTCAGCCATCTCGACCGGGCCGGCCGCGCCACGGCGAGCGTCGCGCGCAATCCCCGGCTGGCGGTGACGCTGGCAGTGGGGGCGGCGATCATGCTGGCCTGGCTCACGCTTGGGGCCATGGCGATCCGCGGCGCCGAAAGCCGGATAGCGGGCGCCTCGGCCCCCGGCGATTTCATGCTGAACAACCTGCCGCCGCTGCCGCTGCCGGATTTTCTGGACCAGTTTTTCGC
>NZ_RZOF01000455.1:0-4080 GCF_003998955.1 Mesorhizobium sp. M4B.F.Ca.ET.017.02.2.1
CCACCACCACCACCGCCCAAGGGCGGAACGACCACAGGCGTGGTTTCCTCAACCGGCTTTTCCACTTTCTTGGCAGTCACCTTTTTCTGTTTGACGACCGTCGTCTGAGGGGTCGTCTGGACGACCTTTTGCTGCGGCTTCGCCGCCACCGGCATCGGCTCGGCCTTGGGCATCATGGACGTGCAGCCCATGAGCGCCACCACGACGCCGGATAGCGTTGTTGCGGTGATTGCTTCCTTCAATGTCCTGCCCACCATTGCCTCCCGGTTGATCAGAAAAGGTCCCTGCGCGGATTGGCTTCTTCCCACACCCCTCTGGCCGCGTTGATCAGCTGGGCGTCCAGCGAACCGGTCGCGGGGATCTTCGACTTGAGCTCCTGCTGCAACTGCTGCAACGCGGCCGTTTTCGGCTTGGCTCCGAATTTTGCCAGCGTCTTTCTGGCCCCCGGAAGCTCCTTGCGAAGATCGAGCGCAGCCGCGAAGGCAAGGAAACGCGCGGCAACGGCCTGATCCGCCTTGTCGCCCTTTTGCATTTCGAGAGCCGCGCGATCGTAGGCGCCGGACTGATCGCCGCGCATGGTCGCCAGCTCGAACAGTCTTTGCGCTTCGGCGAGGTCCTGCTCCACGCCAACACCGTCCCGGTACATGCGTCCAAGGCTGGCCGGGGCATAGGGCTGGCCAAGATCGATGGCCTTCTGAAACAGCGTCAGCGCCATCTTTGGATCCTTCTCGATGCCCTGGCCGCTGAGATAGTTCCGGCCGAGAAGGTTCATCGAATACATGTCCTGCCGCTGCACGCCGGCCTGAAGGAAGGCGACGGCGCGGGCCGGGTCGGCGGTCACGCCGTTGCGGCCCTCGGTGAAGATCGCGGCGAGATCGTTCATGGCATAGGTATGTCCCATCGCCGCCGCCTTGAGCAGCAGGTCCAGCCCCTTTGCGGTATCGGCCTTGACGCCGTAGCCGTTGAACAGGGCGCGGCCCCAGGATGTCATGCCGTAGGGATCACCCTTGTCGGCCGCGGCCTTGTAGAGGGAGTTGGCCTGCGTGCGGTCTTGCGGCGTCCCGGTCCCGGTCGCGTGCAGGTAGCCGAGCTCGAACACGGCGCGGACATGTCCCTTCTTCGCGGCCTCCTCGATGGCTTTCCTCGCCTCCTGGACCTTGCCGGCGGCAAGCAGCGCGCGCCCGAGTTCATAGCGGAAGCGGGGCACATCCGGGTAAGCCTTCACCGCGGCCTCGCAGACGTCCACGGCACTGGCGCCGATCTCGTTCGGCAGCAGGCCGGGGACCACGCCCTGCAGGTCGAGAGGCTCGCCGGCGGCCGTATCGCAAGGGTCGACGCTGGGCGAGAGTTTCATGGTGGCGGGCTTGGGCGAATTGTTGTCCGCCCGGATTTCGAAGCCGACCACAAGCGGTTTGACGGTGCCGATCTGGGGTTCGTACCGCAGGTGCTCGACTTCGCCGGCCATCAGGCTTGAGTCGGGCGTCAGTGTTCGGTCAGGCAGGGATAGCGTTCCCGTTTCCGGATAGCTCGCGACTTTCAGGCTGACCGCTGGGTCCTTCGTCGGCAGGTCCAGCTTCAGCGCAACCGGGCCGACGCCCACGGGAACGGCAACGTCGCTATTCTCGATCGCCTCGGCCGCACCGGTGATGTGGATGCCCCGTTCCAGCGTCTGCTGCTTCTGCTCGGCCTCGAGCGAGGCCACAACCTGTTCGCCCTCGGCGCCCTCGCCGCTCTTGACCCGGAACACCATGATGCCGTGAGCTTCACCGCCCCAGTCGTCGTGGGTGGCGTAGGCCAGCATATCAACTTCTTCCTGGGCAACTGCTCCCTTGGGTACATCCATCTTCAGGCGCGGCAGGTCCTTGCCCTGGATCGGCTGGCCCACCTCGACAGGCTTGCCGTCCAGTGTCAGTTGTCCGAGCGCAGGCGGTCTTTCGATGCTGACCGTGACCGTTCCACCATCGACGTCGACGGGCGCCGGCAAATCGAGGGCAACCGGGCCTATCCCCGATGGCACGACCTTCTCCAGCACCGGCGGCAGCGAAGGCCGGGTGGCGCGGCGCATCAGCACGACCTCATCGATCAGCGAGGAATTTTCCCAGGGCACCTGCTTGCCTTCGGTCGCCTGGACCACATCGCGGCGCACAGCCGCCATCACGGTGCGTATCTCCTGGTTCGGCGCCAGCGCGCGCCGCGAAAATGCCGACGAGAAGGGACTGAGGTCGCCGGTTCCGTCATAGGCGACCGCCCCGGGTTCCGTCGCGAAGGCAATCAGCGTGTTCAGCGAGCTCTTGACCTGCGCGAGGCCTGCATTGCCGGCGGTGATGAGCTGATCCCTCAGCCAGTAATCCTTGCGCGGGAACGGGTTGTTGCGGCAGGCATCGAGGATGATCACCTGGATCTTCGATTTCGAACGCATCTGCTCCAGCACATCGTTGAGCTTGATGGCCTGGACCTCGATGTCGGCCGCTTTCTTCAGCGAGGCATCGACCGGGATCAGGAAATTCTCGCCGCCGATCTGGAAGCCGTGGCCGGAATAGTAGACGACCGCCAATTCGGCGCCGTCGGCTGCGGCCAGATAGTTGCGAAATTGCTTCTCGAACTCGATTTTGGTGAGGTCCTTGGCGACGAACACGTCGAAGCCGGCCTGCCGAAACGTGTTCGACACATCCTCGGCATCCTTGTCGGGATTCTTGAGCGCCGGGATGTCCCGATATTCGGAATTGCCGATCACAAGGGCAACCCTCCGATCGGCGCGGGCATCCAACGTCGCGAGGCCCACGAGGATCAGGGCTGCAATGAACGCGCAGCATCGCAGCATGGCAAATCCTTAACTGCTATGACCTGTCGACCACAAGAACGCAGCTTGCGGTGCCGGGGTCTGTTAAAGAGTTCACAATCTGCCGAGACAGAGGCTGAGGCAGGCGCCATGGCGAATGCGGGCGTATTCCTCATCCAATCGGTTTCTAAATTACCCTACAGGCGGAACTTCCGCAATGATTTGAGCCGGCTTGCCGCTGCGGCTTGCCAAGCGCCTTAGTCGGCCTTCAGCCAGTTCAAACGCCGCATTCCGGAAACGAGGCGCGGCGGCGCGGGAACAGCGCCAGCGCATTGCCGCGACGGGCCGCACTGCCGCCCCAGGCGGCGGGTTCAAATTCCTGATTTGGCTGAGGCTGGCCCCGAAAAAGGCGGACCTGGGGGACACCGGGTCCGCCTTGCCTGCCGACGGGGCTTCGGGGGGAAGACGAGGTTCGGCAAACAATCCGAGGGCAACTCCTGCGAGCGTTGGAGTTTTTGGTAAGCTCGGAAGACAGGATAGTGAGCGTGTTTTGCGCTTAACTCAATTAGCTCGATAGGCCTTAGCTCGATCTGATTAGTCGGCAGCAGCTTATGTTGTCTCCTTCACAGTCACCGACACGGCTTCGTTACATAAGGGTGCGACCTTAAGCTGTGGGTAGGCAGAGGGAACCGTGGAGATGACATACAAGTCAGTTCAAGAGAGCCTGCGGGCAGCCGGAATTGTCATGAGCAAGAAGGGCGAGATCCATCGCATAAACTTCTTCGGCGGCCTCGAGGACACCGCGCACTACACCACAAGTCTCAAGGAGGCCCTGGAAAAGGGGCTGGCGATGGCAAGGCCGCAACGCTGGTGACAGGCGCCGCCCAGTTGGCGTCGGCAACGCGGATCCCCGCGGTTGCAAGCTTGCCTGTCAGGTCGCCCGTTCACGCCGGGCCACGAGCCACCGATCCACGGCCATCGGGGTCAATTCAGCAGCGAGGCGCAACGCACGGACTCGACAAGGTCGAGCAGGTCGTCCCATTGGGGTGAAATATCGAGCCCGAGGCCGGTCCCATAAGAGAGCAGGGAAAACTGCGCCGTCAGTTCCTCCTGAAGACGCAGTGCTTCAGCAGGATCGGAAATCGAAGTCGTAGCCAAGGCAGCCAGGTCGCGGCACCTGGCCTCGGTCTCGAAGCCGAGGCCACCGACAATCACACCAAGTTCGACCATCATCGAAATGAGGCGCACAAACCCCCTCCGGCGATCTGCGCAACAGTGCCGCCGCCATCACCGCCGCCGTT
>NZ_RZOF01000456.1:0-4053 GCF_003998955.1 Mesorhizobium sp. M4B.F.Ca.ET.017.02.2.1
CTCGGCTACCTTGCCGGCTTCACCGGCTATCTGAAGCCGGCGAGCGGCGAGGGCATCTCCGAATTCGCCATCAACGTGGCGATGCCGCTGCTTCTGTTCCAAACGATGGTGAAGTCCGACTTCCACGGCGTGGCGCCGTGGTCGCTGTGGGGCGCCTATTTTACGGCAGTGGCCATCACCTGGGCGGTGGGGCATCTCGTCACCACGCGGGTCTTCGGCAGGGATTCGCGCACGGGCATCGTCGGCGGCGTGTCGTCTGGCTATTCCAACATCGTCCTGCTCGGCGCGCCCTTCATCCTCGGCATATTCGGACCGAGCGGCTTCGAGGTCCTGTCGCTGCTGGTCTCCGTCCACCTGCCGGTCACGATGATGGCCTCGATCGTCCTGTTCGAGATGTTCGGCCGCGGCGCCGGCGAGCCCGCGCATCCGCTGCGCGTCGTCACCAGCTTCCTCAGGCGGCTGTTCCTCAATCCGCTGATCATCGGCATACTCGCCGGACTTGCCTTCCGCCTGAGCGGCGCGCCGCTGCCGGAGCTCGTCTCGCGTGTGGTCGATGCTCTGGCGAATACCGCCGGGCCGGTGGCGCTGTTCGCCATGGGGCTCAGCCTGCGCCGCTTCGGCATCTCCGGCAACATCCGGCCGGCGCTGGCGCTGTCGGCGCTGAAACTGTTCCTGATGCCGGGGCTGGTGCTTGGCCTGGTCTGGCTGCTTGGCCTGCCGCCGCTGACGGCCAAGGTAGCGGTGGTGGCGGCGGCGCTACCCTCGGGCATCAATTCCTACCTGATCGCCGTCCAGTTCAACACCGGCCAGGCGCTGGCGTCGAACCAGATAACCATCGCGACGGCGAGCGCGGTGGTGACCACGTCCTTCTGGCTGACGGTGGTTCTCCACGTCTTCGGATAGGGGAGCGGCCGCGCGGCCAACTCTCGCCTTTGCTGGTCCAACCCCTATATGCCATCTTGCGATTGCTTGCCGGCCTTTCCCTAGGTAAGAGCAATGCGCCAGCGTGCGGCCACAGCACGCCCAACGAATATCCAGAAAAACGGCCGATCAGCGCGCCGAACGGAGGCCAGACCATGCTTCAGAAAACCAGCCATTTCATGCGCCAGGCCAATCTCATCAATGGCGAATGGGTGCAGGCCGACAGCGGCCAGACGGTCGACGTCAACAACCCCGCCACGGGCTTGAAGATCGGCACCGTGCCGAAGGCCGGCAAGGCCGAGACGCGCCGCGCCATCGAGGCCGCCGAGGAAGCCTTCAAGTCCTGGCGCAAGACCACCGCGCTCGAGCGCTCGAAGCTCTTGCGCAAGCTGCACGACGCCATGATGGACAATCAGGACGTGCTCGCCGAGCTGTTGACCATCGAGCAGGGCAAGTCGCTGTTTGAATCGAAGGGCGAGATCGGCTCGGCCGCCGCCTACATCCTTTGGTTCGCCGAGGAGGGCCGCCGCACGTATGGCGACATCGTGCCGTCGCCCTGGGGCGACCGCCGCATCCTGGTGACCAAGGAGGCCGTCGGCGTCATCGCCGCCATCACGCCCTGGAATTTCCCGTCCTCGATGCTCGCCCGCAAGCTCGGGCCGGCGCTGGCCGCCGGCTGCACCGCCGTGGTCAAGCCAGCCTCGCAGACGCCGTATTCCGGCCTCGCCTGGGGCGCGCTCGCCGAGGAAGTCGGCTTCCCCAAGGGCGTCATCAACATCCTGACCGGTTCGGCGGCCGAGATCGGCGACGAGATCTGCGCCAATCCGCTGGTCAAGAAGATCACCTTCACCGGCTCGACCGAGATCGGTAAACTTCTCATCCAGAAGTCGTCGGTGACGGTCAAGAAAGTGTCGATGGAGCTCGGCGGCAATGCGCCGTTCATCGTCTTCGACGACGCCGACATCGACCGCGCCGTGGCCGGCGCCATCACCGCCAAATATCGCAATTCCGGCCAGACCTGCGTCTGCACCAACCGCTTCCTGGTGCAGGCCGGCGTCTACGACAAGTTCGTCGAGAAGCTGGTCGTCGCCAGCAACAATCTGAAGGTCGGGTCCGGCCTCGAAGAGGGCGTGCAGCAGGGACCGCTGATCGACGACAAGGCGGTCGAGAAGGTCGAGGAGCTGATCGCCGACGCGACGTCGAAGGGCGGCAAGGTTGTGGCCGGCGGCAAGCGGCACGCGCTTGGCGGCTCGTTCTTCCAGCCGACGGTGATCGCCGATGCGACGCCGAAGATGCGCTTCATGAAGGAGGAGATCTTCGGCCCGGTCGCTCCGGTGTTCAAGTTCGACACCGAGGAAGAGGCGATCGCGCTCGCCAACGACACCGAATTCGGCCTCGCCTGCTATTTCTACACCGGCGATCTCGGCCGCGCCTTCCGGGTCATGGAAGGGCTGAAATACGGCATGGTCGGCGTCAATGAGGGCCTGATCACCACGCCGGAAGCGCCCTTCGGCGGCGTCAAGGAATCCGGCCTCGGCAAGGAAGGCGGACATCAGGGCATCGAGGACTATCTCGACACCAAATATGTCTGCATCGGCGGCCTCGGCCTCTGACAACCAAGCGGAAGGGCAGGCGCAAAGCCTGCCTTTCTTGTATTGCAAACCCGGCCGGGACCGGCCGGGTCTATAGATCAACGAACTGACTTTCGGGCATGACGATGAAGGACGGCGAGGTCTTCGGCACGACACAGGCGGGCGAACCCGTGCGCCGTTTCACCATTCGTGGCGGCGGCCTCTCCGCCAACATCATCGGGCTTGGCGCGATCATCCAGGACCTGCGGCTCGCCGGCCACGACGCGCCGCTGGTGCTGGGCTACGACCGTTTTGAGCCGTATGAGACGGACCGCGCCTTCTTCGGCGCCGTCGTCGGCCGCTTTGCCAACCGCATTGGCGACGGCCGTTTCACCATCGCGGGCAAGCGCTATCAGACGGAACGAAACTTCCTCGACAAGCACACTCTGCATGGCGGCTCGGAAGGCTATTTCCACCGGCCGTGGACGGTCTCGCTGCATGGCCGGGATTTCGTCACGCTGACCTTGCATGACCCGGACGGCACGATGGGCTTTCCCGGCGCGCTCGACGTGACCTGCACCTACCGGCTCAAGATCCCCGGCACGCTCAGCGTCGAACTGACCGCCACGACCTCCGAGGAGCCGACGCTGTGCAATCTCGCGCAGCACTCCTATTTCAACCTCGACGACGGCGGCGCCGGCGATATCCTCGACCATCGGCTGATGCTGAACGCCGGCGCCTACACGCCGGTCGACGGCGAGATGATCCCGACAGGCGTGGTCAAGCCGGTCGACGGCACACCTTTCGACTTCCGCCAGGCGCGTCCGTTGCGCATGGAGAGCGAGGGCGAGCAGCTTCCCTACGATCTCAATTTCTGCCTGGCCTCGGCTCGCGGGCCGTTGCGGCAGGCTGCCTGGGCGCAAGGCGCTTCATCGGGCGTCGAAATGGAGGTCTGGACCACCGAGCCCGGCCTGCAGCTCTATACCGGCCAGTACCTGCAGCCGTCATCGGCAGGCTTGGACGGGCGCCAGTACAAGGCCTTTTCGGGTCTCTGCCTGGAGGCGCAGGTCTGGCCGGACGCGCCGAACCGGCCCTATTTCCCGCAGGCCACGTTGTGGCCGGGGCAGATCTATCATCAGGCCACCGAGTACCGGTTCCGACTGCCTTGAAGGTGCATTGATATTCAGGTGAAGCCGGCCTTGCGAACGCTGGTTTCTGCGCTTCCGGTGCTCACGTACTGAAGTACGCTCCGCTCCGGTTCTCGAAAACCACCGTTTTGGTCGCTTCGCGCAGTCTTCGACTCCGACTCGGCCTACCTGAATCTCAATACACCTTAGCTAGTTGCCGAACGCCGCTCTCAGCGTTTCAAATGGCGCCAGCGCGCCGCGCACCTGCACGACCGCGGCGGCGACGCGGTGCGCACGCTCGGCTGCCTCAGCCGGGCCATGGCCGGCCAGCCGAGCTGCGAGATAGCCGCCGTTGAAGGAATCGCCGGCGCCGGTGGTATCGACCGGGGTGGCGACATGCACGGCCGGTATCGGCTTGCGGGCGCCGTCGACGG
>NZ_RZOF01000457.1:0-4018 GCF_003998955.1 Mesorhizobium sp. M4B.F.Ca.ET.017.02.2.1
GAAAGCCTCGATGACGGGTTTCGCCTTGTCGAAAGCTGCCTGCTCGCCGCCCACCATGACGGTGAGCACGCCGTTCTCGGCGCCGGCCTGGCCGCCGGAGACCGGCGCGTCGAGGAAGGAGAAGCCGCCCCTTCGGGCGGCTTCATCCAGCTCGCGCGCGACCTCGGCCGATGCGGTGGTGTTGTCGATGAAGACGGAGCCCTTCTTCATCGAGGCGAAGGCGCCCTTGGCACCGGTCGTCACCGAGCGCAGGTCGTCGTCATTGCCGACGCAGGAGAAGACAAAATCCTTGCCGTCGGCCGCTTCGGCCGGCGTCAGCGCCAGCTTTCCGCCGTGCTGGCCGACCCATTGCTCGGCCTTGGCCGTGGTGCGGTTGTAGACGGTGACGTCGTGGCCACCCTTGTTCCTGAGGTGCCCGGCCATCGGATAGCCCATGACGCCAAGACCGAGAAATGCCACCGATGCCATGAGCTTGCCTTCCAAAACGGGAACCAGATTTTGCTGGCGCAAGCTCTAGGCCATGCGGTGAATTCGTCAAGGCGCGGAGCGCTGGATCGACTGGTGCAGAAAGGCGGTTTCGATCAGCGCTTGAGGTGAATGGTGATCCGACGTTCGATCCATTCGATCGCGTGGCGCAGCACCTCGACAATCACCAGATACACGACGGCGACCCAGATATAGGCCTGGATATCGAAGGTGCGCGCGTAGGTAAGTTTTGCCATGCCCATCAGGTCGTACACGGTGATAATGGCGACGATCGCGGACGCTTTGATCATCAGGATAAGCTCGTTGCCATACGGCCGCAGCGCGACGACCAATGCTTGCGGCAGGATGATCTTCCACAACGTCTGCAATTTGTGCAGGCCGAGCGAAGCGGCACCCTCCCATTGGCCCCTTGGCACGCTTTCGATGGCGCCGCGTAGGATTTCAGCCTGATAGGCAGCCGTGTTCAGGGCAAAGGCAAAGACGCCGCAGTTGAACGCCTCACGGAAGAAGCCCCACAGCCCAACCATTTCGAGTTGCGGCTTGAACGAGCCGACCCCGTAATAGACCAGAAAAGTCTGGACGAGCAGCGGCGTTCCGCGAAAGAAATAGACGTAACAATAGGCAATACCTGACAAGACCCGGTTCTTCGACATGCGTGCATAGGCGACTGGAAGTGACAGTATGGCGCCAAGGACAATCGAAATGCCAACCAGCGAAAGCGTGACGCCGAGCCCTTGCAGGTAGCTCGGGCCGTACTTGGCAAAGAGTTCGCTGTTCCAGGCGAAAGCCAGATAGGCGACAATGCCGCCGCCAGCGGCAACCCAGACGCCTATCAGCACGTAGCCGACAATTCGGGAACGCGGCCAGCCGCGTGCTCGCGGGGGCGGCCGTTCCACAACGTTTTTGGCGTCGGCCGCAACGCTCATCGCCGCGCGTCCCGCTGGGCGAGCGAGCGCTGTATGGCGCCGGTGGCAAAGGATGAAATAACCGCCAAGATAAGAAATACCGCGGCGGCCACACTGAAGAACAGGAATGTGTGTTTGGTGACGCGTGCGGCCACGCCAGCCTGACGGAGCGTTTCAGCCAAACCGACCACCGACACCAGCGACGTGTCCTTGAGCAGGCTCAGCCAGCAATTCTCCAGGCCCGGAAAGGCGATGCGAACCAATTGCGGCAAAATTACTTTGCGCATCGTTTGCCCGTATGAAAGGCCAACTGCATAGCCGCCCTCATATTGGCCCTTTGGGATGGCCCGGAACGCTGAAAGGAATACCTCGCTAGCATAAGCCGAAAAGATGATGGCAAGCACGATCATGCCGGCGACGAAGGCGTTAACGTCGATGGTCGCCTCGGGTCTTACCAGTCTGATGAGATATTGCAGGATCAGCGGGCCGCCGAAAAAAAACAGAAACAGTGTTACCAGTTCGGGCAATCCACGGAAGATCGTCGTGTAGATGTTGGCGGCGATGCGCAGCGAGGGTTCCTCGGATTGTTTTCCCAGCGCTACGAAAAAGCCAATCGTCAAACCGATTGGAAGAGTTGCGAGAGCCAGAAGAACCGTGACAGCAGCACCTGAGGCGATGTCGTCGAGCCAACCATCAGGCCCCCAACTGAGAAGCGTCCATACGCTCTGCTGCATCCGCCTGCCTGTCCCCACTTGCCTGAAGACCGTGCATCACTCCTGATGCGCGGCATCCTCGTGAGAACGGCGGGAACATCCCCGCCGTCCCTGTCGTCAATCCCGGCGGATCAGGAATCGCCGCCGTAGACGTCGAACTTGAAGTACTTGTCGTTGATTTCCTTGTATTTTCCGTTGGCGCGGATGGCGTCGATCGCGGCATTGAACTGGTTGACCAGATCGGTCTCGCCCTTGCGTACGGCAATGCCGGCGCCCGGACCGTGGATCTCGACGACCGGCTTGATCGCCCCGATCAGCTTGCAGCAAGCGCCGTCGGGCGAATCCAGCCACTGCTGTAGCACGACGATGTCGTCATTGGCGGCGTCGAGGCGGCCATTGGCGAGGTCGAGCTGATATTCCTGCGCGGTTGGATAGGGCTTCACCGTGCTGTCGGTGTAGGTCTTGGTCGAATAGTTGAAATGCGTCGTCGAAGCCTGCACCCCGATCGTCTTGCCGGCCAGGTCTTCCTTGGTCACACCTTTGATGTCGCTGTCCTTCGGCGCGACGATCGCCGGCGGCGTGTTGTAGTATTTGTGGGTGAAGTCGACCTTCTCGGCGCGTTCCGGCGTGATCGACATCGAGGCGATGATGGCGTCGAACTTGCCGGCCTGCAGCGCCGGGATGATGCCGTCCCAATCCTGGGCGACGAAGGTGCACTTCACCTTCATCTCGTCGCAGAGCGCCTTGGCGATGTCGACGTCGAAGCCCACGAGCTGGCCGTCGGCGGTCAGGTTGTTGAAGGGCGGATAGGCTCCCTCCGTACCGATCCGCAATGTCTTTTCCTGAGCCTGGGCAACGCCAAGTGTCAGCAGCGCGGCCGATGCGGCGAGCGCGATACGCAGTGCAATACGCATGTTAGTCCTCTCATATTGTCCGGCCGCTGTTCCGTGCGGCTCTGTGAGCGGTGCTGTTGACCGCCCGCTGGTGGCGATACTCCCACTCTTTCCCCGAAAAAAGCAACTGCAAAACAGTAGGCTGCAGGCTTGGCAGTTGCGGCCGAAGATGACGCTAGGTTAGAGGCCGGGAACAAGTTTAGCGGCGGCTGAAAGTTATTTCGCCGACGCGCTCAGCGCCGCAGGCCCGAGACGCCTTCGACGAAGTCCGCTATCGATGCAACGTCGTCGAGATCGAAGACCGGCAGGCTCCCGCCTTCGGCGGCGAAGTCCGCGGCAATGGCGACGATGTTGGGATCGCTGGCCGACAGCGGCGTCCTGTCCTTGGCGTCGAGCCGCCGCGTCTCGATCTTCTTGTGCGCCTCGCGCTTGTAGCCTTCGACCAGCACGATATCCGACGGCGCCAGCCGCGCCAGGATCGCCTCCAGCGTCGGCTCCTCCTCATTGCGCAACTCGTGCATCAGCGCCCAGCGCCGACCGGACACGACCGCGACCTCGGTGGCGCCGGCCTGGCGGTGGCGGAAGGAGTCCGCGCCAGGCTTGTCGATGTCGAAATCATGATGGGCGTGCTTCACGGTCGAGACCGTCCAGCCGCGCCGTGCCAGCTCGGCGACCAGCTTCTCGGTCAGTGTGGTCTTGCCGGAATTCTTCCAGCCGGTGATGCCAAAAACGCGCCTGTTCATTGCTCGATGCTCTGCAACAGTCGCTCGGCGATCGCAAGATCGTCCGGCGTGTTGATGTTGAAGAAGGGATCGATCGCATGCCCGTCGGATGCCGGCATTGGAAACTCCACCTCGACGACGCCGTGGCGGTCGATGAAGGCAGAGACCCGCCGGTTGTCCTCGTCGACCAGGAACCGGCGCAAGGAATCATGAACGTCGAGCGGCCAGAGCGCGAATGTCGGGTGCCGCCTGCCGCCTGAGCTGGCGACAGCGATCGATCCGGGCTTTGAGCCGGCGGC
>NZ_RZOF01000458.1:0-3982 GCF_003998955.1 Mesorhizobium sp. M4B.F.Ca.ET.017.02.2.1
GAGAAAGCACTCATCTAACCGGAATGCCGCGGGACGCAGGCAGTTAGGCTCCCCCTTCTCCCCTTGTGGGAGAAGGTGTCGCCGAAGGCGACGGATGAGGGGTGCTCCAGCTTGGCAAGGACGGCGATCCTTCGCGCACCCCTCATCCGTCTCGGCGCTGCGCGCCGATCCACCTTCTCCCACAGGGGGAGAAGGGGAAGTGAGTGCTTACCCATGACCACCATAACCGCAGAAACCGCAGCCCCCGCGCGCCCGCGAAAGCTGGTCGGCGCCGGGCGTCGGCAGTGGATCGGGCTGCTCTATGTCGCGCCGGCGGTGGCGCTGGTCACGGTGTTCTTCATCGTGCCGCTCGGCATGACGGCGTGGATGTCGCTGCACAACTGGCCGCTGATGGGCGAGCATTCCTACATCGGCCTCGGCAACTACTGGGCGATCCTGCGCGACACGCGCTTCTGGAACGCGCTGCGCTTCACCGGCTGGTACACGCTGGTGGTCACGATCGCGATCTTCGCCGTCGCCTTTCCGCTGGCGATCTTCATCGAGCGGCCGCGGGCGATGACCAATGTCTACCGCACCGCCTTCTTCATGCCGGCCGTCATCGGCTTCGCCTCGGCGAGCCTGCTCTGGTCGTGGCTCTTGAACGTCGATTCCGGCCTGTTCAGCCCGGCCGCCTACGCGCTCGGCCTGACCGAGAAGAAGTTCAACCTTCTGGCCACCTTCCAGCCGGCATTCTGGTCGATCATCGCCATGGTCGTGTGGAAGGTCGCGGGCTTCACCATGATCATCCTGATGACCGGCCTGCAGTCGATCCCGTCGGAACTGCAGGAGGCGGCGATGATCGACGGGGCAGGGCCGTTCGCGCGCTTCCGCGCCATCACCCTGCCGCTGATGCGCCGCACGCTGGCGCTGGCGCTGATCCTGTCGGTCGCCGGCTCCATGCTCGCCTTCGACCAGTTCTACATCATCCTGCGCGGCGGCCCGCGCAACCAGACGCTGACCGCCGTCTACTGGATCTTCAACCAGTCCTTCGTGTCGTTCAAGCTCGGCTACGGCGCCGCACTTTCGATGATTCTGCTTCTGATCCTCGTCGTGCTCAGCCTCGTCCAGCTCTGGCTGCTGCGCAAACCGGAGGGGGTCGACTGATGGCGCAGGCGCGCAGCCGCAACAGCCGCATCCGGCTCGGCATCGCCGAGCACTTGACCGGCATCATCGCCTCGCTGCTGTTCCTGGCGCCGATCGTCTGGACGGTGCTGTCGGCCTTCAAGCCGTCGCAGGAGGCGCGCCAGCCGCCGCTGCCGCCATGGCCGACCACCGGCTTCTCGGTCGAGAATTACGGCACGCTCAACACTTTCGGCGACGGGCTCTGGCTGCCGGCGCAAAACAGCATCTACGTCTCGGTGATGACGGTGGTGTTTTCCGTCATCGTCAGCGTGCTTGCCGGCTACGGCTTCTCGCGCTTCCGCTTTCCCTTCAAGGACCTGCTGTTCGTCATCATCCTGTCGACGATCATGATCCCGTTCCAGTCGATCCTGACGCCGATCTTCCTGGTGCTGACCAAGGTCGGCCTGCACAACACGCTGACCGGGCTGGTCTTCGTCTATGTCACGCTGCAGCTGCCGTTCTCGATCTTCATGATGCGCAACGCCTTCGACGCGGTGCCGCGCGAGATCGAGGAGGCCGCCCGCATGGACGGCGCCAACAACGTCACCATGCTGCTGCAGGTCATGCTGCCGCTGGTCTGGCCGGGCATCGTCACCATCGCGCTGTTCGCCTTCCTCGGCGCCTGGAACGAGTTCCTGGCCGCGCTCGTGCTGATGACCGACCAGTCCAAGTTCACCCTGCCGATCATGATGACGGCGCTGCAGTCCGGCCGCTTCGGCGCCATCGACTGGGGTGCCGTGCAGGCCGGCGTCACCGTGATGATGGTGCCGTGCCTGATCCTCTTCCTGGCGCTGCAGCGCTTCTACATCCGCGGCCTGATGGCCGGCGCCGTGAAATGACGACAGCGAAATTGAATGGAGCAAGCCGATGACCAACGCCCAGAACACCGGCAGGCTGAGCCTCGCCTTCCGTCCGCTGCCGGTGCCGCAGGTCGACGTGCGCGGCTTCTGGGGCGATCGGGTCGATGCGGTCGCCGCGCGCACCGCCGAGATCCTCTACGAGCGCTGCGTCGAGGCCCGCATGCTGGAGCAGATCGACCCCGACCGGCCGTCGCCGGGCGTCGTCATCCCGTTCCATTCGCCGTCGCCCGACGAGGCCGCCAATCCCGGCTTCACCGGCTCGACGGTGACGACGCAGATGTTCTGGGACTCCGACTGGGGCAAGACCATCGAGACCGCCGCCTATTCGCTCTACCGGCGTCGCAACGATGCGCTGGAGAAGAAGATCGACGCCGTCATCGATCTCTACGGCAGGCTGCAGCAGCCCGACGGCTACCTGTCGAGCTGGTACCAGCGCATCCAGCCCGGCCTGCGTTGGACGAACCTGCGCGACTGCCATGAGCTCTACTGCGCAGGCCATCTGATCGAGGGCGCCGTCGCCTACTTCCAGGCCACCGGCAAGCGCAAGCTGCTCGACATCATGTGCCGCTATGTCGACCACATCGCCAATACTTTCGGTTCCGGGCCCGGCAAGAGGAAGGGCTATTGCGGCCATGAGGAGATCGAGCTGGCGCTGGTCAAGCTGGCGCGGGCGACCGGCGAGCAGAAATACATGGATTTGGCAAAGTACTTCATCGACCAGCGAGGGCAACTGCCGCACTATTTCGACGAGGAGGCGCGCGCCCGCGGCGCCGACCCGAAGGCCTATCATTTCAAGACCTACGAATACAACCAGTCGCACAGACCGGTGCGCGAGCAGGACAAGGTCGTTGGTCACGCGGTCAGGGCGATGTACCTGTTTTCCGGCATGGCCGATGTCGCCACCGAATATGGCGACGATACGCTGCGCGCGGCGCTCGACCGGCTGTGGGACGACCTGACCACCAAGAGCCTCTACGTCACCGGCGGCCTCGGCCCGTCGGCGCACAATGAAGGCTTCACCAGCGACTACGACCTGCCCAACGAGACCGCCTATGCCGAGACCTGCGCCGCGGTCGGCCTGGTGTTCTGGTCGAGCCGCATGCTCGGCATGGGGCCGAACGCGCGCTACGCCGACATGATGGAGCGGGCGCTCTACAACGGCTCGATCTCCGGCCTTTCGCTCGACGGCTCGCTGTTCTTCTACGAGAACCCGCTGGAAAGCCGCGGCCGGCACAATCGTTGGAAATGGCACCGCTGCCCGTGCTGCCCGCCCAATATCGGCCGCATGGTGGCGTCGATCGGCAGCTATTTCTACGGCCTCGCCGACGACGCGCTGGCGGTCCATCTCTATGGCGACTCGACCGCCCGCTTCGAGATATCGGGCAAGCCGGTGAGCCTGGTCCAGACCAGCAATTATCCCTGGGACGGCGCCGTCTCGATCCGCGTCGAGCCGCAGGCGCCGGTCGCCTTCACCTTGCACCTGCGCGTGCCGGCCTGGTGTCGCAAGGCGGCGCTCAAGGTCAACGGCAAGGCGATGGCTCTCGATGCCGCATCGAGCGACGGCTACGCGGCGATCCAGCGCGAATGGCAGAAGGGCGACCATGTCGAGCTCGACCTCGACATGTCGATCTCCCGCCTCTTCGCCAATCCGGAGGTGCGCCAGGACATCGGCCGTGTCGCGCTGGCGCGCGGCCCGCTGATCTACTGCGTCGAGGCGACCGACAATCCCGGCCAGTTGCACCGCATCAGCCTGCCGCGAACGGCGGAAATCGAGGCGCATCACGAGCCGAACCTGCTCGGTGGCATCGTCACGCTGTCGGCCACCGGCAGAAGGGAGGCGTCGGAGGATTGGCGCAACGGCCTCTACCGCGCCGAGCCGCCGGCGACGGAAGAAGCGAGGGTGAAGGCAGTTCCCTACTACGCCTGGGACAACCGCGATCCCGGCGAGATGCTGGTCTGGC
>NZ_RZOF01000459.1:0-3972 GCF_003998955.1 Mesorhizobium sp. M4B.F.Ca.ET.017.02.2.1
AGTTTTTCGCTCTCTGCCTGACACCGGCGCCGCTTGCCGATGCAATCAGCGCCCAGGCGCCGGCGCTTGTCCTGATGTGGTTCCTGATGGCCGTGGCGGCGATGCTGCCTTCCGCAGCACCAATGATCCGCACCTATTGCGAGATCGCCGATACCGCCCGCATCAAGGGCGAGCCGGTCGTCCACCCGCTGGTTCTGGTGGCCGGCTATCTTTGCACATGGCTCATCGCTTCGGCGCTGTTCGCGGGGCTGACCCTCGGCGTCCATGCTTTTGCTCCGGCGGGGCAATTGCTGGATCCGGTCGTGGGCATTGCCGGAGCGCTGGCCTTGCTGGTCGCAGGCCTCTACCAGTTCAGCGGCTGGAAGGAAGCCTGCCTGACGAAATGCCGGAACCCGTTCTCGATCCTGTTCGCAAACTGGAGCGCGAAACCCCAACGCATCTTCCGGCTCGGCCTGGAACAGGGCCTGTGGTGCCTCGGCTGCTGCTGGGCGCTGATGCTGGTGATGTTCGCCGTCGGCGCAATGAACATCTTCTGGATGGCGTTGATCGGCCTGTTCACCCTGATCGAAAAACAGACCCAGGGCAGGGTGGCAAGCCGGGTCGCCGGTGCGATACTGCTTGTCTGGGGCGCCGCCCTGCTATTAGTTTCGGCCTGAGGGGGAGAAGTCGATGACGGATCAGGGCTGGGCAATGAAGGGAGAGCTCGTCCTCTCCTGCAATTGCACGGTTTTTTGCCCCTGCGTGCTGTCGCTCGGCAGCCATCCGCCGACCGAGGGTTATTGCCAGACCTGGGCCGGTTTCCGCATCGACGCCGGCCATTTCGGTGACGTCGACCTCTCCGGGCTCAATCTAGGCCTGGTGATGGAAATCCCCGGATATATGAGCCGAGGCAACTGGACCGCCGGCCTGTTCATCGACAAGCGCGCCTCCGTCTACGCGGTCAAGGCGCTGACCAAGATCTTTACCGGCAAGGCCGGCGGCACAACCGCGCTGCTCTCCATCCTGGTTGGGAAATTCCTCGGCGTCGAACAGGTGCCGATCACCTATGAGACGCGTGACAAGACGCGTATCTTCCAGATACCAAAGATCATCGACGGGGCGGTGACACCGGTTCCCGGCAAGGACCGCGAGAAGGATACGGTGATCAGCAACTCCGAGTACTGGATCGCGCCGGAAATCATCGTGGCGAAGTCCGACAAGAGCAAGATGCGCGCCTTCGGCCGCAACTGGAACTTTGCCGGCCGTTCGGCCGAGATCTGCAAACTGGACTGGCGGGGCCCGTGAGCAAGAACACTACGGCCAGGAAAGCCGCCAAGAAAATCGCCGATCGGATTCCGCGACCGAAGAAGAAGGTGACGTGGCCGCAGGCGCGCGCCTTTTCGGTGCACCTGCTGACGGCATCGGGCTCGTTCCTGGCCTTCCTGTCGCTGGTCGCGGCGAGCGAGCAGCGCTGGACGGCGATGTTCTGGTGGCTGGGCCTGGCGCTGTTCGTCGACGGCATCGACGGACCGATCGCCAGGAAGCTCGAGGTCAAGGAGATCCTGCCGACATGGTCGGGCGAGCTCCTCGACAACATCATCGACTACGTGACCTACGTGCTCATTCCGGCCTTCGCGCTCTATCAGCGCGGCTTCATGGGCGAGAAACTGTCCTTCCTGTCGGCGGCCATCATCGTGGTGTCGAGCGCTATCTACTATGCCGACACCGGCATGAAGACGAAGGAGAACTTCTTCAAGGGATTCCCGGTCGTCTGGAACATGGTGGTGTTCACGCTCTTCGTCATTGAGCCGGGGCAGTGGGTTTCCTTCGCCGTGGTGGTGGTCGCCGGCATCCTCACCTTCGTGCCGATCAACTTCATCCACCCGGTTCGCGTGGTGCGGCTGAGGCCGATCAATCTCGGCATAACGCTTTTGTGGTGCGCCTTCGGCGCGCTGGCCCTGGCGCAGGCAGCGCTCGCCGCCTTCTACGACCAGATCGGCGTGCTGGGCGAACAGGTGAGCGTCTTCACCAAGGTCGGCATCACGGTCACCGGACTTTACCTCGCCTGCATCGGCGGTATCATGCAGTTCTTTCCAAGGCTCGGCGCCAAGCCCGGCGCCCGGAAAGACTGATCCCCGCGAAGGCCGGTTCCCAGGACGGCCCGATCCCAAGAGAGACTGCCCAATGCCCAAAGCGATCCGCATCCACGCCCATGGCGGCCCGGAAGTACTGATCTATGAGGACGCCGATCCGGGCCAGCCAGGCGCCGGGCAGATCCTGATCAGGCACACCGCGATCGGCCTCAACTTCATCGATGTCTACCATCGCTCGGGCCTCTATCCGCCGCCCGGCGGCTTTCCACTGATCCCCGGCGGCGAGGCGGCCGGCGTGGTGCTCAAAATCGGTGCCGACGTCGATTGGCTGAAGCCCGGCGACCGCGTCGCCTACGCCGTCAATGTCGGCGCTTACGCCGAGCAGCGGGTCATTGCCGCGGACCGCGTGGTGAAGGTGCCCGACGGCATCAGCGACGAGCAGGCGGCGGCGATGATGCTGAAGGGCATGACCGCGGAGTACCTCCTGCGCCGCACCTTCAAGGTGAAGGCGGGCGACACCGTCCTGTTCCATGCGGCGGCCGGCGGCGTCGGCCTGATCCTCGGACAGTGGGCCAAGCATCTCGGCGCCACCGTCATCGGCACGGCGAGTTCCGCCGACAAGATCGAGCTCGCCAGGGCGCATGGCTTCGACCATGTCATCAACTACAAGGAGCAGGATTTCGTCGCCGGCGTCGCCGCCATCACCGGCGGCAGGAAATGCGATGTCGTCTACGATTCCGTCGGCAACGATACGTTTCCCGCCTCGCTCGACTGCCTGAGGCCGCTCGGCACCTTCGTCAGCTTCGGCCAGTCCTCCGGGCCGATCCCGCCCTTCTCGATGTCGCTGCTGGCGCAGAAGGGCTCGCTGTTCGCCACCAGGCCGACGCTGTTCGTCTACAACGCCAGGCGCGAGGATCTCGTGGCGTCGGCCGAAGCCCTGTTCGACGTCGTGCTGAGCGGTGCCGTAGAGATCAAGATCAACCAGCGGTACGCGCTCAAGGACGCCGGCCGGGCGCATTCTGATCTCGAAGGAAGGCGTACGACGGGCACGACCGTCCTCATCCCCTGATGTCGTCGTTTTCGGCGGTTTGCCGCCGCCGTAAGCATTGGTCGCCAGAAAAGACAGCTCCCGATTTTCGTGGCCTTGCGGAGTACTTTTTTACCGCTTGAGTTTCCGCTGAAATTCTTGAAGCTCTTTCAAGTCGCGTGCCGCTTTCCGACGGGAGCCGGCCGCGCATACCATGCTTGCGGGAACACAGAACATATCTGGCAAACCAGATGGGAGGCACTGTGAGTGCAAATCACGACAGCGCGAATCTGCTTGAAGTTCGCGGGCTGACCAAGATTTTCGGCACGCTGACGGCGTGCAACCATGTCGACCTCAACATCGCGAAGGGCGAGATCCACGCGTTGCTCGGCGAGAACGGCGCCGGCAAGTCGACGCTGGTCAAGATGCTGTTCGGATCGCTGGAGCCGAATTCCGGCGAGATATTCTGGGACGGCCAGCCCGTCCGGATCGCCAGTCCCGGCGCCGCCAAGAAGCTCGGCATCGGCATGGTGTTCCAGCATTTCTCGCTGTTCGAGGCGCTGACGGCGGCCGAGAACATCGCGCTGTCGCTGGACGACGGCTCGCCCATCAGCAGCATCGCCGCCAAGGCGCGGGCGCTCTCCTACAGCTACGGCCTGCCGCTCGATCCGGAATCGCTGGTCGGTGACCTCTCCGTCGGCGAACGCCAGCGCATCGAGATCATCCGCTGCCTGCTGCAGACGCCGCAGCTCATCATCCTCGACGAGCCGACATCGGTGCTGACGCCGCAGGAAGCCGACAAGCTGTTCGAGACGCTGGAAAGGCTGCGCTCAGAAGGCAAGTCGATCCTCTACATCTCGCACCGGCTGGAAG
>NZ_RZOF01000045.1:0-26956 GCF_003998955.1 Mesorhizobium sp. M4B.F.Ca.ET.017.02.2.1
CTGCTCGGCTGCCTGGGCCTGCTGCACCAGTGGCTGCGGCGTGTTGCCGGCGATGGTGTCGGCGCCGGCGGGCACGTTGATCGGGAAGGCCGATCCGGGCTTCGTCACCGGTACGTAGGCAACCTTCTCAGGCAGAGGCTTGTCGTCCTCGCTCATCACGGTCGACACCGCCTCCGATGAGGCCGACGTCACCTGCAGAGACGAATCGGTCGAGGTCGCTGGCTTGGCGCCGGTTGCAGCGCTCATCTCGGTGGTGGTGGTATTGTAGCCGGGCATGCCGACCGACATCGTGGGGTCGCCGGCGGAGGTGCAGGAGGCCAGAAGCACTGAGAAAAGCGCTGCCGCAATGCTGCGACCTTCCCTCCGCGCGAGACGCCAACCACCTGATCTCAAAACTAAATTCCCCCTCGGTATCCGGCCGTCTGGTCATCGCCGCAGCGTTCTACGCCCCTCGCAACGGCTGTTCTGTTCCCAAACCGGAAACGGGACCTGTGTCAAATCTGCAAGCCTCGGAAGTAATCGTTTTTTCCAGGCGAAATGAAGCCGCCAGATAGTTGACGCCACCATTTCGACCTGTTTTAGCGGGCCGTCAACTCACCAGACATTACAGACTGTTACACGCGCACCTTGACATAGGTGCCCGGCGCATCGCCCAAGGTTTTCATATGCTTGCCGGGTTTGCGCGCCGGCACGCGGGCTTTGTCCTGGGTCTCGACCCAGTGCTGCCAGTGCGTCCACCAGGAGCCGGGATGCTCCACGGCGGCGGCGAACCACTGGCCGAAATCACCCACCGGTTTGCCGCCGGTCCAGTACTGATACTTCTTCGCGGCCGGCGGATTGACGACACCGGCGATGTGGCCGGAGCCCGCCACCACATATTCGACGTTGCCGCCGAAATAGCGCGAGCCGAGGAACACCGACAGCGCAGGCGCGATGTGATCCTCCTTGGTGGCCAGGTTGTAGACGGGGATCCTGATGTCGCCCAGCGAGACGGTGCGGCCGGCAAGCTCCATAGTGCCGCGCGAGAGGTTGTTCTCGAGATAGCAGTTGCGCAGGTAGAAGGAATGGTTGGCCGCCGCCATGCGGGTCGAATCGGCATTCCAGTACAAGAGGTCGAAGGGCAGGGGATCCTTGCCGCGCATGTAGTTGTTGATGACATAGGGCCAGATCAGGTCGCCCGAGCGCAGCATGTTGAAGGCGGTCGCCATCTTGGTGCCGTCGAGATAGCCCTTCTCGTTCATCGACCGCTCGACCGCCGCGACCTGGTCCTCGTCGACGAATACTTTCAGGTCGCCGGCATAGGTGAAGTCGACCTGCGTGGTGAAGAAGGTCGCCGATTTGATGCGGTTGTCGCCCTCTTGCGCCAGCAGCGCCAGCGCCGCGGCGAGCAGCGTGCCGCCGACGCAGTAGCCGATGGCGTTGACTTCCTTCTCGCCGGTGGCCTTCTCGACCATGTCGAGGCCGAATTGCAGGCCTTCGCGGATATAGGCTTCCCAACCCTTGGAGCCGTGGCGCTCGTCCGGATTGATCCAGGAGATGACGAAGACAGTGTGGCCCTGCTCGATCGCCCAGCGGATGAAGGATTTCTGCGGGTTGAGATCGAGGATGTAGAACTTGTTGATCCACGGCGGGCAGATCAGCAAGGGACGCTTGAGCACGGTCTCGGTCACCGGATCGTACTGGATGATCTCGGCGACGTCGCTGCGACCGACCACCTTGCCGGGCGTCGTCGCCACGTTCTTGCCGATCTCGAAGGGCGAATAGTCGGCCTGGCGGAGCTTCAGGTCGCCCTTGCCGGCGGCGATATCCTCAGCCAGCATCTTCATGCCGCGAACCAGGTTCTCGCCGTTGGAGGCGACGGTCTCGCGGAACAGTTCCGGGTTGGTCAGGATGAAGTTCGACGGCGCGATCGCGTTGGACACCTGCTTGACGTAGAAGCTGGCCTTGTGGCGCGTGTGCTCGTCGAGACCCTCGGCATGCTCGACCAGATCGGCCGCCCAGCGCGAGGTGACGAGATAGGCCTGCTTCAGGAAATCGAAGAAGGCGTTGCGGCCCCATTCCGGGTCCTGGAAGCGCTTGTCGCCGCGTTCGGGTTTGACGGCGTCGTCAGGCGGCGCCTCGCCATTCGGGCTGACGCGCTGGATGGCGTTCGCCCATACCGTCATGTAGCCGGCGAACAGCCGCGTCTGCGCCTCAAGCGCGCGCTGCGGGTCGGCCAGCCAGTACTCGCTGAGCTTGGAGAAGGTCTTGACCATGTCGACGACAGGCTCGGCGACGTGGTCGCGCACCTCGCCCTTCTCGCGCGGCTCGGCCCAGGCGGAGGCCGCCTTTCCGGCCTGCTCGACCATGCGCGCCATGTTCAATGCGAAGCGTTCTGGGTCCTTGACCAGATATTGCTCGACCGACGAAGGTCCGCCATCTTCCGCTTTGTCCGAATCGGCAGCTTTGGACATGGTTCGCGGGGTTCCTCCCGGGGCGTTTTCTTGACATATTATCATGGGACATCTGACCGGGTCCAACACGCTCTAACCCGGCTGCCAGGAAAACAATATGACGATTAATATTGGCAAGACGGTTTTTTCGGACGCCGGTCGCATTTGCCGCATCGCCGGGGCGATGGCGTTGCTGTCGGCCGGCATGCTGGCGGCGGGCGGCTGCTCGACCAGCAACACTTCGAATACGGCGCCGGTCGCCGGCGTCGAGGGACCGAAGGACACCGGTTCCTATCCGAACCTCAACATTCCGCCGCAAGTGGCCGCCAAGCAGCTCACCAAGGAGGAGACGGACGCCAAGCTTGCCCAGTTGAAGGGCGAGCAGCAGGCGCAACTCGCCAAGAGCGGTGGCGGCGGCCAGACCGCAAGCCCGGCGGCGCTCAACTCGCTGGCCAAGAACCATGGCGACCAGGCGCTGAAGCAGATTGAGACGAAATGCGATCCCGCCCTCGACCCTAGCTGCAATTAGGGATATATCGCGCGCCGAAAACCACCTTTGAATGTCTGGAACTGACATGGAAGAATTTCACAAGGTCCGCCGGCTTCCGCCTTACGTGTTCGAGCAGGTCAACCGGCTGAAGGCCAGCGCCCGCTCGCGCGGCGCCGACATCATCGACCTTGGGATGGGCAATCCGGACCTGCCGACGCCGAAGGCCATCGTCGACAAATTGTGCGAAGTGGTGCGCGATCCGCGCACGCATCGCTATTCCTCCTCGCGCGGCATTCCGGGCCTGCGCCGCGCCCAGGCGGCGTACTATCAGCGCCGCTTCGGCGTGAAGCTCAATCCCGACACGCAGGTGGTGGCGACGCTTGGCTCGAAGGAAGGCTTCGCCAACATGGCGCAGGCGATCACCGCGCCTGGCGACGTGATCCTCTGCCCGAACCCGACCTATCCGATCCACGCCTTCGGCTTCATCATGTCGGGCGGCGTCATCCGCTCGCTGCAGGTGGAACCCGACGACGGCTTCATCCCGGCGGTCGAGCGCGGCATCCGCCACTCGATCCCGAAGCCGCTGGCGCTGATCCTCAACTATCCGTCGAACCCGACGGCGCTGGTCGCATCGCTCGATTTCTACAAGGACGTCGTCGCCTTCGCCAAGAAGAACGACATCATCATCCTGTCGGATCTCGCCTATTCCGAGATCTATTTCGACGGCAATCCGCCGCCCTCGGTGCTGCAGGTGCCGGGCGCGATCGACGTCTGCGTCGAGTTCACCTCGATGTCGAAAACCTTTTCGATGCCCGGCTGGCGCATGGGCTTCGCCGTCGGCAACGAGCGGCTGATCTCGGCGCTGACGCGGGTGAAGTCCTACCTCGACTACGGCGCCTTCACGCCGATCCAGGTGGCGGCAGCGCATGCGCTCAACGGCGACGGCGCCGACATCGCCGAGGTGCGCGAGGTCTACCACAAGCGCCGCGACGTGATGGTCGATTCCTTCAGCCGCGCCGGCTGGAGCATTCCGGCGCCGGCGGCCTCGATGTTCGCCTGGGCGCCGATCCCGGAGCAGTTCCGTCACCTCGGCTCGCTCGAATTCTCCAAGCTCCTGATCGAGCACGCCGACGTGGCGGTGGCGCCGGGCGTCGGCTTCGGCGAGCATGGCGACGATTTCGTGCGCGTGGCGCTGGTCGAGAACGAGCACCGCATCCGCCAGGCGGCCCGCAACATCAAGCGCTTCCTGGCGTCCACCGCCAAGCAGCCCAACAATGTGGTGCCGCTCTCCGCGCACCGCTGAGTTCGCCTGACATCACCGATCGAATTTTTGAGGGGCATCGCCGGACATGGCTGAAGCGTTGCGTGTTGGAATTGCCGGCCTCGGCACGGTCGGCGCCTCGGTAGCGCGCGTGTTGCGCGACAAGGCGGCCGAGCTCACCCGCCAGTGCGGCCGCGACATCGTCGTGGCAGCCGTCTCGGCCCGCGATCCCAAGCGCGACCGCGGCGTCGATCTTGGTGGCGCTCAATGGTTCGACGATGCGGTCAAGATGGCGGAGACGGCCGATATCGACGTTTTCGTCGAACTGATCGGCGGCGACGAGGGCCCCGCGCGGGCCTCGGTGAAAGCGGCACTCGAGGCCGGCCGCCATGTGGTTACCGCCAACAAGGCGCTGCTGGCCAAGCATGGCGTGCAGCTGGCCGAGATCGCCGAGAAGAAGGGCGTGCTGCTGAACTACGAAGCGGCGGTCGCCGGCGGCATCCCGGTGATCAAGACGATGCGCGAGGCGATGGCCGGCAATTCGGTCACCCGCGTCTTCGGCATCCTCAACGGCACCTGCAACTACATCCTGACCCGCATGGAAGCCGAGGGCATCACCTTCGACGCCTGCCTGAAGGACGCGCAACGGCTCGGCTATGCCGAAGCCGATCCGACCTTCGACATCGAGGGCCACGACACCGCGCACAAGCTGTCGATCCTGACCAGCCTTGCCTTCGGCACGAAGATCGCCGCCAACGACATCTATATGGAAGGCATCTCCAACATCACCCAGGCCGACATCCGCGCGGCCGGCGACCTCGGCTACCGCATCAAGCTGCTTGGCGTCGCGCAGCGCACCGAGAGCGGCATCGAGCAGCGCGTGCACCCGACCATGGTGCCGACGGCTTCCGTCATCGCGCAGGTGCACGGCGTCACCAACGCGGTGGCGATCGAGACCGACATCCTGGGCGAGCTCCTGCTTTCCGGCCCCGGCGCCGGCGGCAACGCTACCGCCTCGGCGGTGATCGGCGATATTGCCGATATCGCCAAGAGCCGGCCGGGCTTCCAGCACGGTCCGGTCTTCGGCCGCCCGGCGAAGGAGCTGAAGCCCTACAAAAGGGCGCAGATGCGCAGCCATGCCGGCGGCTATTTCATCCGGCTCACCGTGCACGATCGCATCGGCGTCTTCGCAGCGATCGCCAAGCGCATGGCCGATAACGACATCTCGCTGGAATCGATCGTCCAGCAGGCGGCCGGGCCTGAAACCGACGCCCAGAAGACCGTCATCCTCGTCACCCACGAGACGACGGAGGCCGCGGTGCGCAAGGCTGTCGAAGGCATCACCAAGGACGGCCATTTGACCGACAAGCCGCAGGTGATCCGCATCGAGCGGGCGGAATAGCCAAACTCTCCTTTAATCGATTGATATTGCTGGGATTTCAAAAAATCCGCGGCCAAGTCTTGCCGTTGTCACGGAGCTTTGACACAAGAAACGCGCCTCTGGCGGGAGGCAGCGTTTCAACGAGGAACTGCCGCTTATGAACATCGCGCAGAACATTGTCGCCGGCCTCGACCGGATACTCACCATGGAGTTGGTGCGCGTCACCGAGCGGGCAGCGGTGGCGGCCGCCAGACTGCGCGGGCGGGGTGACGAGAAGGCGGCCGACCAGGTCGCGGTCGATGCCATGCGCCAGGAGCTCAACCGCCTCGCCATCAAGGGCACGGTGGTGATCGGCGAGGGCGAGCGCGACGAAGCGCCGATGCTCTACATCGGCGAGGAGGTCGGCACCGGCAAAGGCCCGGCGGTCGATATCGCGCTCGATCCGCTCGAAGGCACGACGATCTGCGCCAAGAACCTGCCCAACGCGCTGGCGGTCATCGCCATCGCGGAAAAGGGCAGTCTGCTGTTCGCGCCCGACGTCTATATGGACAAGATCGCCATCGGTCCCGGCTATGCCGACGGCGTCATCGACATCGATGCCGCGCCGGCCGACAACATCGCCAGTCTGGCCAAGGCCAAAGGTGTCGCGGTGTCCGACATCACCGCCTGCATCCTCGACCGCCCGCGCCACGCCAAGCTGATCGATGCGGTGCGCGCGACGGGCGCGGCGATCCGGCTGATCGGCGACGGCGATGTCGCCGGCGTCATCCACACCACCGATCCGGAAGAAACCGGCATCGACATCTATCTCGGCACCGGCGGCGCGCCGGAAGGCGTGCTGGCGGCGGCGGCGCTGCGCTGCACCGGCGGCCAGATGCAGGGCCGGCTGATCCTCGAGACGCCGGAGAAGGTGGCGCGCGCCGCCAAGATGGGCATTTCCGATCCGAAACGGGTCTATCAGGCGAAGGACATGGCGCGCGGCGACGTGCTGTTCGCGGCAACCGGCGTCACCGACGGCAACATGCTCGACGGCGTCAAGTTCGGCCGCACCTTCATCACCACCCACACCATCGTGCTGCGGTCCTCGTCGCGGACGGTGCGCGAGATCAAGGCGCGCCACCAGGATCTGGAAAAGTTTTGATTCCGTCCCGATTAGCCGTCGCATATTAGTATCGGCACTATGAAAATATGCGGGCGGCGCGTCGCATGACGGGCGAAAGACGGCTTTTCCTGGATGTCAGGCAGTCGGCCACCGGTGTCTCCTGGGAGCACCGGCTGACCGAACGGCAGGATATGAACGCGCTCGCCATCGCCCAGGGCCACGGCGTGCCCGACATCGTCGCACGCGTGCTGGCCGGACGCGGCGTCACTGCCGAGCAGACCGAGCGCTTCCTCGACCCGACGATCCGCGACCTGTTGCCGAACCCGGCCTCGCTCACCGACATGGACAGGGCGGCGGCGCGCATCGCGGAAGCGATCGTCGCCAAGGAGAAGGTGGCGATCTTCGGCGACTACGATGTCGACGGCGCCGCGTCGTCGGCGCTGCTCAAACGGTTCCTGGCGCATTTCTCGGTGCCGTCGGAAATCTATATTCCCGACCGCATCTTCGAGGGGTACGGCCCCAATCCGGAAGCCATGCGCGACCTCGTCTCGCGCGGCGCCAAGCTGATCGTCACCGTCGACTGCGGCACCAACAGCGCCGTCTCGATCGAGGCGGCGAAGGAAGCGGGCGCCGATGTCGTGGTGCTCGACCACCACCAGGTCGGCGGACCGCTGCCAGCGGCGAATGCGGTGGTCAATCCCAACCGCGAAGACGATCTTTCCGGGCAGGGCCATCTTTGCGCCGCCGGCGTCGTCTTCCTCTGCCTGGTGCAGACGGCGAAGGTGCTGCGCGGCCGGCTGCCCGAGGCGGCACAGCCGGACCTTCTGTCATTGCTCGACCTGGTGGCGCTGGCCACCGTCTGTGACGTCGTCCCGCTCACCGGCGTCAACCGCGCCTTCGTCGTCAAGGGGCTGCAGGTGGCGCGCCAGCAGAAGAACGAGGGTCTGGCAGCCCTTGCCCGGGTGTCGCGCATCGGCGAGCCGATCAGCACCTTCCACCTCGCCTATCTGATCGGGCCGCGCATCAATGCCGGCGGGCGCATCGGCGACGCCGCGCTCGGCAGCCGCCTGCTTGCCACCGACGATCCGGTCGAGGCCGGCACGATCGCCGAGACGCTCGACCGGCTGAATCAGGAGCGCCAGCAGATGGAGCTGGAGATGCTGGCCGAGGCCCGCGCCGAAGCCGATGCCGAGCTTGCCGGCGGCAATGGCCCGGCCATCGTCGTCACCGCCAGCCAGACCTGGCATCCGGGCATTGTCGGGCTGCTCGCCTCGCGGCTCAAGGACCATGCACGGCGGCCGGCCTTCGCCATCGCCTTCAACGCCAATGGCGTCGGCACCGGCTCCGGGCGATCGGTGTCTGGCTTCGATCTCGGGCGGCTGGTGCGCGAGGCGGCCGATGCCGGGCTGATCGTCAAGGGCGGCGGCCACGGCATGGCGGCCGGCATCACGGTCGAGCGGGCCGGGCTCGGCGCGCTACGCGCCTTTTTCGAAGAGCGCGCGGCGGCCGATGTGTTCAGGCTGCAGGACGAGGAGAGCCTGGCGATCGACGGCGCGCTCGCCGCCGAGGGGGCGACGCTCGCCTTGCTCGACGCGCTGGAAAAGGCCGGTCCGTTCGGCGCCGGCCATGTCGCGCCGGTGTTCGCGCTGCCGCGCCACCGGCTGACCGACGCGCGGCCGGTCGGCACCAATCACATCCGCGCCGAGCTGCAGTCGCAAAGCGGCGGCCGCATCCAGGCGATCGCCTTTCGCGCCGTCGATACGGCGCTCGGCGAATTCCTGTTCAGGAACCGGGGCAGGACGGTGCATATCGCCGGGTCGCTGTCCGGCAACTACTGGAACGGCAACCGCACGGTGCAGTTCCGCATCACCGACGCGGCGCTGGCCTGAGGCTTTCGGGTGATCGTGAATTAGGCGAGAACGGTCTGCAGCCGGGTCAGTTCGCCGATCTGCGCCTTCGTCGCCTGGTAGCCGAGGCTGATCGCCTCGTCGGCGCGATGGAATTCGGTCAGGCCGATATGGCTGAGCTTGGGCTGCAGCGACATGTCGGGCGGGTCGCCGGCGAGCCTGGCGCGCGAGATCCGGTCCTGGATGATGTTGAAGGCTTCGACCATGACGCCGGTGATGCCAAGCCGCGTCTGGTGCGACTGGTGCGCAGCATCGATGTGGCCGGGTTGAGGCGCGTCCTTCTCGATGACCAGCTCGCCGGCGCTGTGCTTGACGACGGCGGCGCGGCCGAACAGGTCATAGTGGAGGTTGACCGCCACGACGAGCGGCTGCTCGTAGGCGCGGCAGACCGAAACCGGCACCGGGTTGACCAGCGCGCCGTCGACCAGAACGCGGCCGTTACAGTTCACCGGCTCGAACACGCCCGGCAGCGCATAAGAAGCGCGCATGGCCGTGATCAGCGAACCGTTGGACAGCCAGATCTCATGGCCGGTGCGGATTTCCGAGGTGACGGCGACGAAGGGCTTCGACAGGTCCTCGAAGCGGATGCCGGCCATATGCTCGCGCAGCCTTGCGTCGAGCTTCAGGCCGCCGAACAGGCCGCTGCCGCGCAGATTGAGATCGAGGAGGCCGAAGATGCGCCGCTTGGTCAGGCTGCGGGCGAATTCCTCCAACTGGTCCAGCTTGCCGGCCAGGTAGCAGCCGCCGACCAGGGCGCCGATCGAGGTGCCGGCGATCATCGACACTTCAATGCCGGCCTCGTCGAGCGCGCGCAGCACGCCGATATGGGCCCAGCCGCGCGCGCAGCCACCGCCGAGCGCCAGCGAAATACCCGTCTTCTTGCCAGGCTTCTGGTCGGATGCGCCACCGGACGAGGAGGGGCCGTTGGCCTCTCGAACATCTGGTCTGCCACGTAATGACGCCCATTCGAGCATCATAATCTCCCCTTATCCCACATTCCTTCTACAGCAAGGATGTTTGAGAATAGTGAACATGAGTGGTTTGTGAATATTGAATGGTTCACACCGGCTTCCGATACGTTTCACCCGCATCGAACAGCGGCCTGCTGCCGTCGTCGGCAAGCACCGCCTTGCCGTCGTTCAGCCCCACCGTCCGATAAAAGCAGGAACGTCGACCGGTGTGACAGGTTGCGTCGTGGCCCAACACTTTCACGCGAAGCCATATCGAATCCTGGTCACAATCTGTGAGCATCTCTACGACGGTCTGGACATTGCCCGAGGTCTCGCCCTTCTTCCACAGCGCGTTGCGGGAGCGCGACCAGTAGTGGGCGATGCCGGTTTCCAGCGTCAGCGCCAGTGCCTCGGCATTCATGTGCGCGACCATCAGCAGCTTGCCGTCCTCGGCGTCGGTGACGACCGCGGTGACAAGGCCGGCTGCATCGAAGCGCGGCGAAAAGGCGGTGCCTTCCTCCAGCGCTTTCTTGTCCGATGGAGCCTCTGGGAACTGCAGTGCCGACATCGCCGGTCCTTAGCTATTAAAGATATTCAGGGGAGGCTGGGCCATGCAAAATGGCGGCTTCCGCCGCTTCCGGTGCTCACGTACTTTTCATACGCTCAGCTCCGGACCTCGGAAACCACCATTTTCGACTAAGCCTACGCCTTTGGCAGGTGACGGCCGACGATCAGCCGCGCACCATGGTGACGAAGCGGACCTGCTCCTCGGGCGTGTCCTTGAAGACGCCGGTGAAGGTCGAGGTCAGCGTGGTGGAGTCCTGCTTGCGGATGCCGCGCATGGCCATGCACATATGCTCGGCCTCGATCATGACGGCGACCCCGCGCGGATTGAGCACGTCCTGGATGACGCCGGCGATCTGCGCCGTCATCGCTTCCTGCGTCTGCAGGCGATGGGCGAAGATATCGACGACGCGGGCGATCTTGGAAAGGCCGACGACCTTGCCGTCGGGCAGGTAGCCGACATGCGCCTTGCCGATGATCGGCACCATGTGGTGCTCGCAATGCGAATGGAATTTTATGTCCCTGACGATGACGAGGTCGTCATAGCCGGCGACTTCCTCGAAGGTGCGGCCGAGTTCGTCGGCCGGGCACATGTCGTAGCCGTTGAACATTTCGCGGAACGCCTTGGTCACACGCTTCGGCGTGTCGATCAGGCCCTCGCGATCCGGATTGTCGCCGGTCCAGCGCAGCAGCGTGCGCACGGCGGCCTCGACCTCGGCTTCGCTCGGCCGATCGGTGATCGGCTTCTCCATGTATTCGGAGGGTGGCATGAGTTTCTTGATGACGGCATCCATAAAAGGCGTCTCCCGTAGTCCCTCTCTCAGGAGGAACGAGTTGAACGGACCACGACCTTTCGGGTGTTAGAAACTCGCCCGGTTTCCAGCCCGCAAGCGGCGTGAACAAATTTGGGCAGCGATGGCGGCTTTTGGCTGCCTTGTCGATGCCCGACTGCCAGCATTATATATGGTCGTGCCGAGCGAATGAAAGACGCATCAGCGGCAATCCTTGTTCGCTGGGCGGCGACAGATTGGAAAAATATGATCGACGACGTCTACAATGCGAAAATCCTCGGCTTCGCCGGAAACATCGCCCGGATCGGCCGGCTCGAGCAGCCCGATGCGACGGCGCGCGCGCATTCCAAGCTGTGCGGCTCGACCGTCACCGTCGACCTCAAGATGGACGGCGACGTCGTCACCGATTTCGCGCATGACGTGAAGGCCTGTGCGCTCGGCCAGGCCTCGTCCTCGATCATGGCCCAGAATGTCGTCGGCGCCCACGCCGATGAGTTGCGCGCAGTGCGCGAAACCATGCTGAAGATGTTGAAGGAAAACGGCGCGCCGCCCGAGGGCCGCTTCGCCGACCTCAAATTCCTGGAGCCGGTGCGCGACTACAAGGCGCGCCATGCCTCGACCATGCTGACCTTCGATGCCGTGGTCGACGCCATCGGCCAGATCGAGAGGAAGCGGGCCGGGCAGGCGGCCTGAGGATCGGGCTAGGCAGCTCTTCTGGTCACGGCGAACTCGCTTCTGATCCACTCGGCGAACGCCTTGGCGGGTTCCGGCAGATCCCGCAAGCTCCTGGCCACCAGCCAATAGGCGCCGGAAGCAACATCGATGTCGAACGGCTTTATCAAAGTGCCTGACGCGAGTTCCTCGCCGACCTGTAGGAGATCGCCGAGGGCCACGCCATGGCCGAGCAGGGCCGCCTGCTTCGAAAGCGAGATGTCTGCCAGCATCGGGCCTCGCGCGGCTACCGCGTCGGCGGGCACGCCGGCAGCCTGGAACCAGCGCGCCCAACCCTGGCGGTTTTCTTCGTGCAGCAGGGTGTAATGGCGAAGGTCGATCGGCTTTTCCAGGGGAGGGCCCGATGCCAGCAAGCCCGGTGACAAGACAGGTGAATCGACAGTCGAGACCAGGCGCTCGGCTTCAGCGCGCGGCCATGACGTGGCGTGCGCGCTGAAACGCAAGGCGAGTTCGGGCTGATCGCTGCGGAACTCGATCGGTCGCACATCGACTTCCAGCGACACGTCGATGTCGGGCCGCAATTGGCGAAAGCGATTGAGCCGCGGGACCAGCCACACGGCGGCGAGCGATGGTTCGACGCTGACGCGGACCACGGATTGCGCGGGCGAGGCCGCCAGGTCAGAAAGCACCCGGTCGATGTCGTCGAAGCTTCTGACCAATCGGTCGAGCAGCCGTTGCCCCGCATCCGTCAGCTCGACCCGCCGATGCAGGCGATGGAACAGCGGTTGGCGCAGGAAGGCTTCGAGTTCCCTGATCTGACGGCTGATGGCGGCCTGCGAAACGAAAAGCTCTTCGGCGGCGCGGCTGAAGCTCAGATGCCGGCCGGCGGCTTCGAAACTTCTGAGAGCCGTGAGGGGCAGGCGGCCGCGTTTCATTCGCATAACCTCAAGTTATCCGACCTGGACGTTATACTCGTTTGAGGGAGAAGACCAGCGGCGGTCTAATCGGCACTCAAAGGAGAGCTGACATGATCCAGTTCCTGAACATTCTTCACGATGTCATGCGGATCGCGACGTTCCAGTGGCGGGGCGACACGCAGCAGAGCGGATGCGGCGAACGATGGCCCGGCCACGGCCGCGGCGAAAGCGCGTCGATCGATCGCCATCGCATCCGTCGTGCGCGGCCGTGAGGACGATCGCCGACATGGGATTGCGTTCGGCGCGCAACCTCCACATCTATGGCGGGGAGAACGCGGCGATGCGGAGATTGCGGTGCACGATCACCAAGGGCATGCGCACGGCGCCGGGCCGGTCCGGCGCGGGCGCAACTGGCCGGGACCCTGGCGCAGGACGCCGGGCCGTGTCTTCGGCACGTCGCTTGTCCGTCTCTATCAACTGACGCTGTCCGGCTTCGTCGGCAATTCCTGCCGGCATCTGCCGACCTGCTCCGAATACGCGCATGAGGCGATCGCCCGCCACGGCCTGTGGGCCGGCGGCTGGATGGGGCTTTTCCGGGTGCTGCGCTGCGGTCCGTTCGGAACGCATGGCATCGACCTTGTGCCCGAGACGCTCGCCAAACGCTATCTCTGGTTCACGCCCTGGCGCTACCGCCAGATCGGCAAGAAGCGCGGCGATCTCGAGGCCTGAGGGTCTGCCACGGAGCGGTGGCCGGACCATCAAGTCTTAACGATCTGGTTAGGTTAACCGCATGTTGCTGTGAACTCGCGCATTTGAGACAAAATCGAGACAAGAGGCCCCGCTAAGTCGCTCCTGTACCCTTCAGGAGAGAGACTGCCATGCGCCAGATAGATCGCCTTCCGTTCGTTTTTGCCGCCGTTCTCTTCCTGCTGGCCTGGCTGCTCGGGTTCCCGATGCGCGCGCAGTCGGCGCCGCTCGGAGATATCGAATGCACGCTGATCCAGGATGCGGCGAGCGGTGACACACTCTATCGCGACGGTGTCTGCGACCAGCGCTTCAGCCCGGCCTCGACCTTCAAGGTGCCGCTGGCGCTCATCGGCTATGATGCCGGTGTTCTCACCGACGAACATACGCCGAGCTGGGACTACAAGCCCGAGTTCAACGCGGTGAAGCGCGATCGGAAGACGGTCGATCCGACAGTCTGGGAGCGCGATTCCGTGCTCTGGTACTCCCGCGAAATCACGCGCAAGGTCGGCAGCGAGCGCTTCGCCGGCTACGTTTCGAAATTCGGCTATGGCAACATGGATGTCTCCGGCAATGCCGGCAAGAATGACGGCCTCACACATTCCTGGGTGAATTCCTCGCTGGAGATATCGCCTGCGGAGCAGACTGCCTTCTTGCGGCTGCTGCTTGCCGGCAAGATGCCGGTTTCGGCCAAGGCGCATCAGATGGCGGAGGCGATCGTCCCGAGCTTCGAGGCCGGGGGCTGGGCGGTGCAGGGCAAGACCGGCAGCACGAGACTGGGCAAGGGCGGCGAGGACGAGCGCACGCTCGGCTGGTTCGTCGGCTGGGCCGCAAAGGGCGAGCGCCGGATCGTCTTTGCCCGGCTGGTCGTCGACACGAACCGCAGCGATATGCCAAAGGGCCCGAAGACGCGGGCAGGGTTCCTGAAGGATTTGCCCGGCCTGGTCAAATAGAGGGGCGCTGCAGCTTTACGGCGGCGGCATCTGCCCATAAAAGACTGCCGCGCCGGACGCATCCGGCATTTCACCACCCGCGCTCGTTTGCGGGACTGGATAGGAGAACTCTATGCTGAATTCCATTTCCCTGACATTTCCCGATGGCTCCGTCCGCGACTACGACGCGGCGATGACCGGCGCCGGCCTTGCCGAGTCGATCTCGAAGTCGCTGGCCAAGAAGGCCGTGGCCTATGCCATCGACGGCACCGTGCGCGACCTTTCCGATCCGCTCGGCAAGTCCGGCAAGGTCGAGATCATCACCCGCGAGGATCCGCGCGCGCTGGAACTGATCCGGCACGATGCGGCGCACGTGCTGGCGGAAGCCGTGCAGGAACTGTGGCCGGGAACGCAGGTGACCATCGGGCCGGTGATCGAGAACGGATTCTATTACGACTTCGCCCGCAACGAACCGTTCACGCCCGACGATTTCCCGGTGATCGAGAAGAAGATGCGCGAGATCATCCAGCGCAACAAGCCGTTCAGCAAGGAAGTCTGGTCGCGCGAGAAGGCGAAGAAAGTGTTTGCCGACAAGGGCGAGCGCTACAAGCTGGAGCTGATCGACGCCATCCCGGACGACCAGGACCTCAAGATCTACGCGCAGGGCGACTGGTTCGACCTCTGCCGCGGCCCACACATGGCCTCGACTGGGCAGATCGGCAACGCCTTCAAGCTGATGAAGGTGGCCGGCGCCTATTGGCGCGGCGACTCCAACAACCCGATGCTGACGCGCATCTACGGCACCGCCTGGGCCGACCAGGCGCAGCTCGACGCCTACCAGACGATGCTGGAAGAGGCCGAGAAGCGCGATCACCGCAAGCTTGGCCGCGAGATGGATCTGTTCCATTTCCAGGAAGAGGGCCCTGGCGTCGTCTTCTGGCACGCCAAGGGCTGGAAGATGTTCCAGAAACTGGTCAACTACATGCGCCGCCGCCTCGACGAGCAGGGCTATCAGGAGGTCAATGCACCCCAGGTTCTGGACAAGAGCCTGTGGGAGACATCGGGCCACTGGGGTTGGTATCGCGACGCCATGTTCAAGGTGACGGTGGCCGGCGACGACACCGACGACGACCGGGTGTTCGCATTGAAGCCGATGAACTGTCCGGGCCATGTGCAAATCTTCAAGCATGGGTTGAAGTCTTATCGCGATCTACCCGTCAAGCTTGCGGAATTCGGCAATGTCCATCGCTACGAACCTTCGGGCGCGCTGCACGGGCTGATGCGCGTGCGCGGCTTCACGCAGGACGATGCGCATATCTTTTGCACCGAGGAGCAGCTTGCGTCCGAGTGCCTGCGCATCAACGACCTCATCCTGTCCACCTATGCCGACTTCGGCTTCGACGAGATCAGCGTGAAGCTGTCGACGCGGCCGGACAAGCGCGTCGGTACCGACGAGGCCTGGGACCATGCCGAGGAGATCATGAGCGGCGTGCTGGACACGATCCGCACTCGGTCGGGCAATCGCATCAAGACCTCGATCAACCCGGGCGAGGGCGCCTTCTACGGCCCGAAATTCGAATATGTGCTGAAGGACGCCATCGGCCGCGAATGGCAGTGCGGAACCACGCAGGTCGACTTCAACCTGCCGGAACGCTTCGGCGCCTTCTACATCGGCTCGGATTCGGAAAAGAAGCAGCCGGTGATGGTGCACCGTGCCATCTGCGGCTCGATGGAGCGTTTCCTCGGCATCCTGATCGAGAACTATTCCGGCCATTTCCCGCTGTGGTTCGCGCCGCTGCAGGTGGTGGTGGCGACGATCACCTCGGATGCCGACGACTACGCGAACGAGGTGGTGGCCAAGCTCAAGGCCGCCGGGCTTTTGGCGGAAGCGGACCTGCGCAACGAGAAGATCAACTACAAGGTCCGCGAGCATTCGCTGGCCAAGGTCCCGGTCATCCTCGTTTGCGGCAAGCGCGAAGCCGAGGAGCAGACGGTCAACATCCGCCGATTGGGGTCGCGCGACCAGGCATCGCTCGACCTGGCCGAGGCGATCGCACAGTTGAGCGAGGAAGCGGTAACGCCGGATCGCAAGCGCAAACGCGCTGCCTGATCCGCACATTCCCGATGGCATGGCGGTGGAGCGCTCCACCGCCATTTTCATATGCCTGTCACGCCAAGCCTGTAACGAGCCGCCATGCTCAAGCTGAAACTGCGGGAAAGGCCGTTTCCCGAGCTTTCCTATGCCAGTCCGCATCAGCCGGCGCTGACGCGCTGGTTCATCCATTCGGTCGAGGGCCTGTCCGGCCGCGACCGTTTTGCAGCACTTTATGATTTCTGGCGGCGCCAGGTGGCGCCGAGCGGCGAGCGCGTGTTCAGCCGCATGCTGGAACTCATCGACGTCAGGGTCCGGAACGCCGCTCCATGGCCGCCGGCGGAGCTGCCCGACACGCCATTGGTGATCGTCGCCAACCATCCGTTCGGCATCGGCGACGGCATTGCCGTGCTGTCGCTGGCCGAGCAGCTCGGACGGCCGTTCCGCGTCATGATCCACAAGGATCTGCTCAAGATCCGCGAGATGGAACCCTATTCGCTGCCGATCGACTTTTCCGAGACCAAGGAGGCGCTGAAGAACAATTTGGCGGTGCGCCATGAGGCGGTGCGGCTCTTGAAGGAAGGCATCACCATCGTTGTCTTCCCGGCCGGCGGCGTCTCCACCGCGCCGAAGGGATTCGGCCGGGCAATCGACCTGCCATGGAAGATGTTCCCGGCCAGGCTCATCCAGGACGCCAAGGCCTCGGTCGTCCCCATGCATTTTTCCGGCCAGAACGGCCGGCTGTTCCATCTGGTCAGCGGTCCGATGAACATGGCCGAGCGCGAAGGGCGGGTGGCGAAGTTCGTCGGCAAGGCGTCGCTGACGCTGCGCTTGTCGCTGCTCATCCGTGAATTCGCGCGGCTGTCGGGCAAGGCCATCGACGTGCGCGTCGGCGATATCCTGACCTGGAACGAACTGGAGCCGCTGCGCGACCGCAAGGCGCTGCTCGACCGGCTCCATCGCGGCGTCTTCGACCTGGCGCCGGTCGCGCCGCGCGGTCGCGTGCAATTTCTGCCGCGCCGCATGCGCAAGGCGGCCTGACGGGCAGATCGATCAGTCCGCGCCTTCCTCGGGATCGATCGCCGAAGCCTCGGTGGCCAGCACCTCTATCTCCTGGTTCTGGCCGGCGACGACGGTGAAATCCTTCTGGTAGATGCGGTCGCGGTTCTTGGCGATGATGGTGTAGTCGCCTTCGGCCAGCACCATCGAGGCGAAGGCGCCGACGGTTTCCTTGATCGGGTCGCCGGATTCGTTGAGCAGCGACCAGGAGGTGTCGGCGATCGCTTCGCCGCCGGCCTCGCGCACCAGCTTCATCGTCATCTCGGCGGCGCGATGCTCGACGGTCGCTTCGGTCAGCTTGCCGGCCTCGACGCGGATGTCGGAGCGGATGACGGCATTCACCGAGCCGTAGGTGGAGACGACATGGTAGGTGCCGGCATTCAGCCGCACCACTGCGTTCGGCTCGACGTCAGGGACGATCAGCGCGCGGTCGCCATTGGCCTCGACCTTGTCCTCGTAGATCGAGAAACGCAGCTTTTTCGGCGGTATGTGCACGCCGCCCGACAGCACGGCGTCGAGCTTGAGGCCGCCGGCGTCGAGGACCAGGCTTTCGCGCTTGGCCTCTTTGCCGACGGTGATGCGCTTGGTGGCGCCGGCACGTCCGTAGGAAGCATGGACAAGATAGCTGCCGGGCTCGAGCTGGAACACGGCGGTGCCGCCATGCGCCGAAGCCACCATCGGCAGCTGGCCGTCGCTGGCCGGCTCGGGCTTGAAGACCCGCCAGACGATGCCACGGGTGATGTCGGCGCCCTTGTCGGTCAGTTGCGCCGATAGCGTAATGGCGCCGCCGCCGCTCAAGGCCAGCGACGTGTCGCCTTTCGGCGTCGCATAGCTCGAAATTCCCGGCAGCTTCAGATTGCTGATGCCGTCCGCGTTCTGCGCAAAAACCGGCGAAACCGGCACTGCGAGCAGTGCGGCCGCGAGCCAGACCAGGAAAAGGCGCAGTGTCCCCTCAAACATGCCTTGCGTTGAAGCCCAAGGCGGTGGCAATTTCAAGGCTTAAGAGTCTACAAGGCTCTTGCCGTCCGGCGCGAAGCGCCATTGCCCGAGCCGCCCGAATTCCCGCCGGCGCGCTTCAGCCCAAAACTTATCTTCTAGGAGACTTGCGCCCATGGCGTCGCCGATCATCGACTTCCTGCTGACCCGGAACTCCGCGCCGATCCCGGACCTGAAGGAACCGGCGCCCAGCGACGCCGAGATCGCCACCCTGATCACCGCCGCCACGCGCGTGCCGGATCACGGCCGTCTCGAGCCTTGGCGCTTCATCCTCTACCGCGGCGAGGCGCGCGTCGAGATCGGCAAGAAGCTGGCGGCCTTGGCCGAGCAGCGCGAGGGGCCGCTGCCCGAGGGCCGGCGCAACCAGGAGCTGGCGCGCTTCTCGCGTGCGCCGCTGGTGATCGGCGTGGTGTCGGTGCCGAAGGAGAATCCGAAGATCCCGCAATGGGAGATGTTCCTCTCGGGCGGCATGGCGGCTATGAATCTGATGATCGCGGCCAACGCGCTGGGCTATGGCACCAACATGATCAGCAACTGGTATTCCGACGTGCCGGAGGGCCGGGCGATCCTTGGCCTGGCGCCGCAAGAGCGCGTCATCGGCTTCGTCCATATCGGCTCCTACGAGGGACCGGCGCCGGAGCGGCCGCGGCCAGATCCGGCAAAACTCTATGCCGACTATTCCGGACCTTGGGCAGGCTAGAGGCCAGATGTTCTACGAACCGTCGAAGGGCCACGGCCTGCCACACGATCCGTCCAAGGCGATCGTGGCGCCGCGCCCGATCGGCTGGATCTCGACCATCGACCGGCAAGGCAAGATCAACCTCGCCCCCTATTCGTTCTTCAACGCCTTTTCGACAAAGCCCTTCATCGTCTGGTTCTCGTCCGAGGGCGAGAAGGACAGCGCCACCTTCGCCGAGGAGACCGGCGAGTTCGTCGCCAATCTGGTCAGCCGCGAGCTGGCGCAGAAGATGAATCGCACTGCGGTCGACGCGCCGCGCGGCGTCAGCGAATTCGGTTACGCCGATCTCACCATGGCGCCGTCGCGCCTCGTCGCGCCGCCCCGGGTGGCTGAGGCGCCCGCCGCGCTCGAATGCCGGGTGACCGAGATCATCCGGCCGCGCGCGCTCGATGGCACGCAGACCAGTGCCGTCGTCGTCACCGGCGAGGTGGTCGGAATCCACATCGACGACGCTTACCTGAAGGACGGCATGTTCGACATCGTCAGAGCCGGCAATGTCGGCCGGCTCGGCTATATGGACTATGCCAGCGTCGACCAGATCTTCTCGATGCGCCGGCCGCGCTGGGAAAAGGGCTGAATAGAGCTCGGGCAGACGCCGGCGGGGCAAGTCACGAAAGGCTGGTCATGATCGCGAGACTGATCCTGCAGACATTCGTTTGGTTCGGCCTCATGGGTGCCGTGCTGTTCCTCTCGGCCGGCACGCTGAACTGGCCGGGAGCCTGGGTATATCTGGTGGTGATGATCGGGCTCAGCCTGACGCTCGGCATGTCGCTGGCCCGTCGCGATCCCGGCCTGATGAACGAGCGGCTCAGCCCTCCCATCCAGAAGAACCAGCCTCTGGTCGACAAGGTGCTGCTTTCGACACTGCTCGTCGCCATTTTCGCGTGGTTGGCTCTGATGGGGCTCGACTTCCGTTTCGGCTGGTCGGCGGTTCCGTTGTGGGTGCTGGTGATCGGCGGGGTGATCCTGCTGGTTGGACTCTGGATCTGCTACCTGACGATGCTGGAGAACAGCTTCGCGGCGCCCGTCGTGAAGATCCAGGACGAGCGCGGACAGCATGTGATCACCACAGGTCCCTACAGCTATGTCCGCCATCCGATGTATGCCGGCGCCATCCTCTATTTTGCCGGCACGGCGCTTCTGCTTGGTTCCTGGTGGGGGCTGGCATCGGTGCTCTTCTTCATCGTGCTGCTGGCGATCCGCACCTTCATCGAGGAGCAGGCGCTGCGGACCGGCCTGCGGGGCTATGACGACTACGCGGCCAGTGTCCGCTATCGCCTGATTCCGCTTGTCTGGTAACGGTCAGGCGGAAACCCCGGCGTCGCGGGCGCGCGCCAGGAGGCGCTCGGCCAGGCGCAGGTGCGGCCGGTCGTACATCTTGCCGTCGATGCCGACCACGCCCGGATTTCCGGCCGCCGCGAAGGCATCGACGATTGCCTGTGAGTGTTTTACGGCTTCCGCCGACGGCGTGAAGGCGGCGTTGATGACCGGCACCTGCGCCGGATGGATCGCCATCTTGCCGGTGAAGCCGTCGCGCTCGGCCTCGCGGCATTCGGCTTGGAAGGCGGCCATGTCCCGGAAATCCGGAAAGACGGTGTCGATCGCCGCAACTTCGGCCGCACCGGCCGCAAGGATGGTCATGGTGCGGGCGAGACGGAAGACATCGGTGTAACGGCCACTCTCGTCGCGGGCGGCGCGGGCGCCGATCGCGGCCGACAGGTCCTCGGCGCCCCAGGTGAGGCCGGCGAGCCGCGCGCTGGTTCCGGCATAGCTCCCCGCCGCCAGCAGGCCCACCGGCGTCTCGGTGATGATCGGCAGGATCCTGATCGCGCCGTCGGGGAGGCCGTTCTCGGCCTCGTGCACCCTAAGCTTGGCCGAGAGCTGTTGGACATCCTGGCCGCTGTTCGACTTCGGCAGCATGATGCCGTCGGGTCGAACTGGAATAAGGGCTGCGAGATCGTCGTCGGTGAGGCCGGTCGACAGATCGTTGACACGCACATAGACCGCGGAGGCCGTCTGGTGCCTGTGTCCGGCGATGAATCGGGCCGCGATGTCGCGCGCGGCGGGCTTGTTGCCGGCGGCGACGGAATCCTCGAGGTCGACGATGACGACGTCGGCGCCGGCGCCGAAACCCTTTTCGAGCTTCTTTTCGGAGTCGCCGGGAACGAACAGCAGCGAGCGCATCAGGCCGCTTTCTTCATCATCATCGCCTGCCTGGTGCATTTGGCGACGAGAACGTCATCCTGGTTGTAGGCGCGGTGCTCGAATTCGACGATGCCGCGATCGGGTTTCGAGCGGGACTCGCGCACCGAGATGACCGTGGTTTCGACACGGATGGTGTCGCCATGGAAGACCGGATGCGGAAACACCGTTTCCTTCATGCCGAGATTGGCGACGGTGGTGCCGACGGTGATGTCGTTGACCGAAATGCCGATCATCAACCCCAGCGTGAACAGCGAGTTGACCAGCGGCTTGCCCCATTCGCTCTTGGCGGCGAAGTCGAAATCGATGTGCAGCGGCTGCGGGTTCAGCGTCATCACCGAAAACAGCATGTTGTCGCTCTCGGTGACGGTCTTGCGCAGCGTGTGGCGGAAGACGTGGCCGACGACGAACTCTTCGAGATAAAGCCCGGCCATGCACGATCTCCTCAACGGCTCAGGGGTTGATAGGCGCTGCCTGCGGTGCCCGCAAGCCAGTTAATAAACATGGTGAACCGTTCGTAAACCATTTCAGGCCTACGGTTTCCAACGGGGCCGGGACGTTCCGGCAAGGGCGCAAGCTGGTCGGCATGATTGTTTCGCATTTTCTAAAATGGATCGATACGGCAAGGGTTGCCGAACGCGCCGCCGCGGCCAGCGCGCTGGCTCGCGCCTATATCAATTCCGACCTGCCTTTCGAGGACCGCTGCGCCGCGGAAGCGGCGTTGACGCTGCTGCTCGACGACGCCTCGTCGAAAGTGCGGCTCGCGCTGGCCGAGGCGCTGTCGATGAGCCATCACGCGCCGATCCAGATCATCAGCGCGCTGGCCTCCGACCAGCCGGAAGTGGCCGCCATGGTGCTGGCGCGTTCGCCACTGCTTACCGATGCCGATTTGATCGACCGGGTCGCCGGCGGCCAGAAGGCGACCCAGAAACTGATTGCCGACCGCCCGGTCGTCTCGATGGCGCTGGCGGCGGCGATCGCCGAAATCGGCGAGCCGGAGGCCTGCGCCGTGCTGCTCGCCAACAGCGGCGCCGATATCGCATCGCTGAGCTTCCGCCGCATGGCTGAGCGCCACGGCCATCTGCCGCTGGTGCGCGAGGCGCTGATCGCCGACGGGCGCCTGCCCGCCGACTGCCGGCACATGCTGCTGGTCAAGCTCGGCGAGACGCTGAAAGGCTCGCCGCTGGTGCTGGCACTGATGGGCGCGGCAAGAGCCGATCGCGTCATGCGCGATGCCTGCGTGAAGGCCTCGGTGACACTGATCGAAGGCACGCGGGCCGATGAGCATGCCGCGCTGATCGAGCATCTCAGGCTGCGTGGCGACCTCACCGCGAGCTTCATCATCCGCACCATCGCGCATGGCAAGGTCGACTTCTTCGGCTCGGCGCTGGTGGCGCTTGCCCAGCAATCCGAGCAACGCGTGAGGGCGCTGCTCGCCGGTGGGCACGACGTCGCGCTGCAGGCGCTGTTCCGCAGCGCCGGCCTTGCCGCGGCCACCCACGGCATCATCCTGCGCGCGCTCAAAGTGTGGCGCGAGGTGGCCAATGGCAAACGCGTCGCCGGCGTGCAGGAAGTGAGCTGGCTGATGCTGAAGGAGCTCGGCGGGCAATCGGCCGAGGGCGACCTTGCCGGGCTGGTGAAGTCGATCCATCTCGACGCGCTGCGCGAAAACGCGCGAGGGCATGCGCTGGCGATCGCAGCGGCCTAGCCGGCGTCAGCCCGGCCCTTCGCGAAGAAATCCGGATAGTCCTCCATCGCGGCGGCGATGATGCGCAGCGAGGCGGCGACCTGCAGCATTTCGGCCTTGTCGCTGCGCTCGGCGATGCTCGCCGCATATTGCCTGGCGACGGCGATGGTCGCCGTCTGCGGTTCGCCGGGCCTGCGAAACAGCAGCTCGCGCGCCAGCCCGCGCAGGAAGTTGGTGATCGAGAGAGCTGTTTCCGGCGGGATCTCCGCATCCTGCTGGGCGCTGCGCAGCCGCAGGATCTCGAGCCCGACGGTCACTGCCGCGATGCTACCGCCGAGCACGGCGTCGCCCTTCCTGCCGACGCGCTGCAACAGCGGCATCAACTGGTTGACCCGGTCATAGGCCAGGCTCTCGAAGGCCGACCTTCGGGGCACGCGTTCATGCAGGCAAAGCCGGGCCAGGTCTTCGCGCATGGCCTGGAGGATGCGGTGGACGGTGACCCATGGATCGGCGGGCAGCACGACGATGAAGACGCCGATGGCGATGAGAATGCCGACCAGGATCGACGCCGACCCGGCGAGGAACGGGCCAGGATCGTAGGTCATGGCCTGATGCGGACTGAGGAAGGCGAGGAAATTGATGGCGAAGGCGGTGGCGACGCCGACATGGCGCGGATTGGCCATGCCGAGAGCCGCCGGCACCATGATCGGCACGACGAAGAGCGTGAACCAGCCGAAGCCGGGGAGCGCCGGCAGTGCGACCTGGCCGACGAGGAACGCAAAGGGCAGCGCAAGCAAGGTCCCCTTGAAGAAACCCCACGCCGAGTCGACAGGGTCGGGGCGGGCGGCGAACAGGCTGGAGACGACGGCGACGAGGATGACCGTGCCGGCGGCTTCCGACCATTTCGTCGTCAGCCAGAACGCCGTGACCAACAGCGTGGCAAGGCCCGCCCGAACGGCGTTGCGCCAGGCGGCATGATAGTCGCGATGGACGACGAGCGCCGGCTGGCGGCGGTCGCGCGAGGGCCGCGAAGCCGGCGAACGGAGCGCGTCCAGCCCGCGCAGCACCTGCTTCAGCGCTTCGGCAAAATCGGCGGCGATGGTGAGACGGGTGATGGCGCCGAGGCGGTCGCTTTCGGGATCCGGTGACGCCTCGGGCGTCTGCCGCGCCTCCTGGGCGATCGCGTCGAGCCGCGCCACCCACGGGCTGGTGTCATCCAGCGCGCCCGGGCTGGTCGCCATTTCGCCGACCAGGGCCTGCAATTCGCCGCGGACCGGGATGAGGGCGGCATTCTTCGGCGCGGCATGCGAATGCAATGCGCGTGCCGCCGAGAGCGCCCACAGGAGCTGGCCGATCGTGCGCCGGACGGGATGGGCGCGGGGGGCAAAGCTCGGCGCTTCTAGCCTTGCGTAGGTGCGCATCTCGGCCAGTGTCTGGGCGTCGGCGATCAGCTTCCTCTGCAGACCGGCCAGGGTGGCGGCGTCACCGCCCGAAAAGGCGCCGCCGGCATAGGTGGCAAGGTCGAGGATGCTGCGCTTCAGCCGGGAGATGATGGCGTCGGCGGCCAGCTTCGGCAGGATCAGCCGGCTGGTCAGGCCGGCGCAGACGATGCCGAGCACGATCTCGGCGCAGCGCGCGACGGCAAGATCGACGACGAGGTGCGGCTGGCCGAAGGCAGGCAGGCCGATGATCATCGCGGTGTAGCCGGCAAGCGCGGCGCCATAGGCTTCGGGGTTGCGCAGCAGCGACGAGACCAGCGTGCAGATCCCGATCCACATCGCGAGCACGACGACCAGCAGCCAGGGATTGGCGCCGAACAGGGAGGTGATGCCGATCGCCGCTAACCCGCCTGCCAGCGAGCCGAGCAGGCGGTAGAAACCCTTGGCCAGCACCATGCCGGCGACGGGCTGGGCAACGATGAACACCGTCATCATCGCCCATTGCGGGTGGTCGAGCTTGAGGGCGTAGGCGGCGAGCAGCGCGATCAGCCCGGCCGAAACGGTGCGCAGGGCGAAGATCCAGTCCGAACGCGTCGGCGGGGTCAGGCTACCGAACCTCGCCTCGATAAGATCTTTCACTCGCGCCAAGGTCACATGCTCGTCTCCGCAACGGAGCCTGTTATGGACCGGTCAGCACTCAGATATCCAGCACGTCCGCCTCGGCGAATTCGGCGCGCTCCTGGATGAAGCGGAAACGGGCTTCCGGCTTGGTGCCCATCAGTTCGTCGACCCTGTCCTTGGTCGCCGCCGCGGCTTCGATCACGTCGACCCTGAGCAGCGTGCGCTTCCTCGGGTCCATGGTCGTTTCCTTGAGCTGCGAGGCCATCATCTCGCCCAGGCCCTTGAAGCGGCCGATCTCGACCTTGGCGCGCCCGGTGAATTCGGTGCGCAGCAGCTCGTCCTTGTGCGCGTCGTCGCGGGCATAGGCGACCTTGCCACCCTGCCGGATCGAATAGAGCGGCGGCACCGCCAGATAGAGATGGCCGCCGTTCACCAGATTCGGCATTTCCTGGTAGAAGAAGGTGATCAGCAGCGACGCGATGTGGGCGCCGTCGACGTCGGCGTCGGTCATGATGATGACGCGGTCGTAGCGCAAATCCTCGTCGCGGTATTTGGAGCGCGTGCCGCAGCCGAGCGCCTGAACCAGGTCCGAGATCTGCTGGTTGGCCGCCAGCTTGTCGTTGCCGGCGCTGGCGACGTTGAGGATCTTGCCGCGCAGCGGCAGCACCGCCTGGCTGGCGCGGTCGCGCGCCTGCTTGGCCGAACCGCCGGCGGAATCGCCTTCGACGATGAACAGCTCGGCGCCGGCCGCAGCGTTCTGCGTGCAGTCGGCGAGCTTGCCCGGCAGGCGCAGCTTGCGCACCGCGCTCTTGCGCGACACTTCCTTCTCCTGGCGCCGCTTGACGCGCTCGTCGGCGCGCGCGATCACCCAGTCGAGAAGCTTGGAGCCTTCCTGCGGATTGTCGGCCAGCCAGTGGTCGAACGGATCGCGGAGCGCGGTCTCGACGATGCGCATGGCTTCGATCGTCGCCAGCCTGTCCTTGGTCTGGCCGACGAATTCCGGCTCGCGGATGAACACCGAAAGCATGCCGGCGGCCGAGATCATGACGTCTTCCGAGGTGATGATCGAGGCGCGCTTGTTGCCGATCAGGTCGGCATAGGCGCGCAAGCCCCTGGTCAGCACGTTGCGGAAGCCGGCCTCATGCGTGCCACCCTCGGCGGTCGGGATGGTGTTACAGTAGGAGTTGAGGAAGCCGTCGCCGCCGAACCAGGTCACGGCCCATTCGAGCGAGCCGTGGCCGCCCTGCTTGTCGCTCTTGCCGGCAAAGACTTCGCGCGTGACCTGGAACTCGTCGCCGAGCGTAGCCTTCAGATAATCCTTGAGACCGCCGGGGAAATGGAACTCGGCCTTGGCCGGAGTGGTGTCCTTTCCCTTGATCAGCGAGGGATCGCAGGTCCAGCGGATCTCGACGCCGCCGAACAAATAGGCCTTCGAGCGCGTCATGCGGTAGAGCCGCGCCGGTTCGAAGGCGGCGCCCTTGCCGAAAATCTGCTCGTCGGGGTGGAAGCGGGTCCTGGTGCCGCGGCGGTTGTGCACCTCGCCGAGGTGCTCCAGGCCGCTCACCGGAATGCCGCGCGAGAAGCGCTGGCGATAGAGCTGGCGCCCGCGTGCGACCTCGACCTCGAGGTGGTCGGACAGCGCGTTGACCACGGAAACGCCGACGCCGTGCAGGCCGCCCGAGGTCTCGTAGACCTTGCTGTCGAACTTGCCGCCGGAATGCAGCGTCGTCATGATGACTTCGAGCGCCGGCTTCTTGAATTTGGGGTGCGGATCGACCGGAATGCCGCGTCCGTTGTCGGTGACGGTCAGATAGCCATCGGCCGAAAGCTCGACATCGATGAAGGTGGCGTGGCCGGCGACCGCCTCGTCCATCGAATTGTCGATGACCTCGGCGAACAGGTGGTGCATTGCCTTGTCGTCGGTGCCGCCAATGTACATGCCGGGCCGCCGGCGCACCGGTTCAAGCCCTTCCAGCAC
>NZ_RZOF01000460.1:0-3970 GCF_003998955.1 Mesorhizobium sp. M4B.F.Ca.ET.017.02.2.1
CAGCAGGCTTTTGCCCGCATCGTGCGCGACATGCTGGTCTCCATGGAGATGGCCGAGGAGCTCGGCGACGACCAGGAGAGCGAAGACACCGAGGACAATGACGACAACGAGCCGCAGGGCGAGGAGCAGAGCGAGGAGGGCGGCGAGGACGATTCCGGCTCCGAACAGTCGCAGTCCGACGACGCCGAGGCGTCCGACGATGACGAGCAGTCGGCCGAGACGGAAGCGTCCGACGCCACTGCCGACGACCTCTCCGACGAGGACGATTCCGACGCCGAGACGCCCGGCGAGGCGCGGCGCAACGACAATCCCTTCACCAACCTGCCGAAGGAGATCGACTACAAGGTCTTCACCACGGCTTTCGACGAGACGGTCGGCGCCGAGGAATTGTGCGAGGAAGAGGAGCTCGACCGGCTGCGCGCCTTCCTCGACAAGCAGCTCGCCAACCTTTCCGGCGTCGTCGGCAGATTGGCCAACCGGCTGCAGCGCCGGCTGATGGCGCAGCAGAACCGCTCGTGGGATTTCGACCTCGAGGAAGGCTATCTCGATCCGTCGCGGCTGGTGCGCGTCGTCATCGATCCGATGCAGCCGCTGTCGTTCAAGCAGGAGCGCGACACGAAATTCCGCGACACGGTGGTGTCGCTTGTGCTCGACAATTCCGGCTCGATGCGCGGCCGGCCGATCACCGTCGCCGCCACCTGCGCCGACATCCTGGCGCGCACGCTGGAGCGCTGCGGCGTCTCGGTCGAGATCCTCGGCTTCACCACCCGCGCCTGGAAGGGTGGGCAGGCGCGCGAGAAATGGCTGAAGGACGGCAAGCCGCCGAACCCCGGCCGGCTCAACGATCTGCGCCACATCATCTACAAATCCGCCGACCATCCGTGGCGGCGGGCGCGGCGCAATCTCGGCCTGATGATGCGCGAGGGCCTGCTCAAGGAAAACATCGACGGCGAGGCGCTGCTTTGGGCGCATAACCGGCTGATCGGACGGCCGGAGCAGCGCAAGATCCTGATGATGATCTCCGACGGCGCGCCGGTCGACGATTCCACGCTCTCGGTCAATCCCGGCAACTACCTGGAGCGGCATCTGCGCGCGGTCATCGAGCTGATCGAGACGCGGTCGCCGGTCGAGCTTCTGGCCATCGGCATCGGTCATGACGTCACCCGCTACTACCGCCGTGCCGTCACCATCGTCGATGCCGAGGAACTGGCCGGCGCCATGACCGAGCAGCTGGCTTCGCTGTTCGGCGAGGAAAGCGCCCGCGAGATGCGGCGCGGCGGTCTGCGGCGCGCCGGATGAGGATCTCGGGGCGGAGCTTGCGGCGTATGGTTCTGGCTGCCTGCGCGCTGGCCGGCATGTTGTCGTCGGCCATCGCCGCCGGTCCGGCTTCCATCGAGCCGGTCGAGATCTCGGCGCGGCCGATCAACCAGTTCCACATCGGCCACGACGACAGGAAGTTCGGCCCGCTCGAATTCGTCGGCGGGCTGGAGATGACCTCGCCGTCGCGCGATTTCGGCGCGCTGTCGGCCTTTCGCTTCTTGAAGCCCGGCCGAGATTTCATCGGCGTCGCCGACACCGGCTTCTGGTTCTTCGGCACCGTGGCGCACGATGCCGACAAGCGGCCGTCGGGCATTCAGAATTTCCGTATGCAGCAGATGATCGACCAATCGGGGCAGCCGATCGAAAGGAAATGGGAAGTCGACGCGGAAGGCCTCGCGGTCAAGGATGGCATCGCCACGGTCGGCTTCGAGCGCAACCAGCGCGTCGCCCAGTTCAGGATCGATCCGGACAAGATGAAGGCGCCGTTCAAGGAGCTCGACTATCTGGTGCCGGCCCGGGAGCTGCGCCAGAACCGCGGCTTCGAGACCGTCACCCACGCCAATCCCTACGGCCAGCACGAAGGCGGGCTGGTCGTGGTGTCGGAAAAGAGCCTCGACAAGGCCGGCAACATCTATGCCGCGATCATCGAGGGGCCGAACAAAGGCGTTTTCACTGTCAAGCGCAACGGCGATTTCGACATCACCGACGGCGCCTTCCTGCCAGATGGCGACCTGCTGCTGCTCGAACGCAGCTTCTCGATGGCCGGCGGCGTGAAGATGCGGCTGAGGCGCATCTATGGCGAGAGCGTCGAGAAGGGCGCCGTCGCCGACGGTCCGGTGCTGCTGGAAGCCGACATGGGCTACCAGATCGACAATATGGAAGGGCTCGACGTCTGGACCCGCGACGACGGCGCTCAGATGGTGTCGCTGATGTCGGACGACAACCACTCGATCCTGCAGCGCAACCTCTACCTGGAATTCATCCTGCACGAGGATTGAGCCGATACCGGATTTCTGCCCGACCCAGGCCGCCATGCACGGTTTGGTAACCTCGAGCGGCGAAACTCGGATGCAATCCTGGGTTTCAGTCTGGCGGCGCCGTTCTGGAATCGCGCAACCGGTTCCGGGCTCATGACGACCGTCCCATCCATATCGCGACATCAGGTAGCCCTGCAATTGCCGCAAAGGGGCGAACCCGGTGAGGCGCCGCAACCAGTCGGTCTGCTGACCGATGGTCCGAGCCTTCGCAGCGGCGACAGCGCCCAGCAAAGTGCGCTGGAAAGGATCGTCAAGCTGTCGATTGAAGGGGCCTGGAGCAGCGGCGGCTATCTTGTCGTCATGCCCGTCAACGCAGAGTTCATCGAAACCGGATCCGGCAACGATACGGTCGACATTAGCTCGTCCGGCGACGACACCGCGCCGAACTACGTCTCCCTGGGAGACGGAAACGATCGGCTCGATCTGGTGGCCACCGAGGACGCAACTTCAGACTATTGGCAGGGCAACACGACGGCTGGCGCCATGGCGCTGAAGGCATCCAATGCCGTCAACCACGAAATCTCGGTCTTCGTGCCAAGCGGTCGCGGCATCTTCGCCGGCGCCGGCAATGATGTCGTCAACATTGCCGCCGGACGCGATGTCTATAACGTCTCGGCCGGCGAAGGCGACGACGCGCTCACCGTTTCCGCTGGACGGGATATCTCGGGACTCTGGGGCGGCGACGGGCGCGATGTGCTTTCCCTTGCGGGTGGAATGAACATCGACAACGTTACCGGCGATGCCGGCGACGACATCATCACCGTTGCGGCGGGCAATGAAGCGCACAGTATTTCGGGCGGCCAGGGCCAGGACATCATCACTGTCGCCGGGCAAAGCGTCGGCGACATTTCCGGTGGCCAAGGCTCCGACATCATCACTGTCGCGAGCGGGCAGGCCGTCTTCGGCATCCGTGGAGCCGATGGTGATGATGCCATCACGATCGCCACCGCCAAGGTCGATCAGGTCGAGGGCGGCCGCGGCGACGACACCATCACGATCAACGCAGGCACCGCCGCCGCGATTTCGGGCGGGCTGGGCGACGACAGGATCGATCTCACCGGCACGGACAAAGCCAAGCTGTTCTTCGATCGCGGTGACGGCAATGACGTCGTCCGCGTTGCCGGAGAGACCACGATCGTCTTCGCCGAGCGCTCAATCGACGACGCTGACATCAGCTATGGCGACGGCAAGATCACCATCTCCTTTGCCGACACAGGCGACTCCGTGACCTTGGATTACAGCGCGGCGACGTTGAAAGGACCCGCGCCCGAATTGAGCTTCGAGGACTCAGATCACCTCGAGGTCCGCCGCGAGGCGCCGCATGGCTGGAATGCTTCCACCCTGTACCGATACTTCGATGCCCACGGCGCCGGCGGCTTCTCGCTCACACTGAGATAGGGCGCATTGCCTTTTCACGGTTGGCCGCGGCGGCGAGCTGGCGCCCGACCGGTATCTGGAAATTGCTGGCCATTCCGCGCGAGGCGCAGGGTTTCCCTATCGCGCTTCCGGAGCGGTCGCGATCCAGATGACATGGCGGGCGCCACGCTTGCCATGGGCGCGCGCCTTGACCTCCTCGACGGCGAAGCCCGCCTGCTTGAGGCGGCGCGTAAAGC
>NZ_RZOF01000461.1:0-3953 GCF_003998955.1 Mesorhizobium sp. M4B.F.Ca.ET.017.02.2.1
GTCCACTACAAGCGGATCGCCATGATCGGCGTGAGCTTCGCCATAGCCTGCCTCGGCGCGCTCAGCGTCGTCGCCGGGCATGCCTCCCTGCTGGTCGTTGAAATCCTGACGACCTGTGTCGGCCTCGGCAGCGGGACAACGTTTCCGGTGGCCACCGTCTCGGTCCAGAATGCCGTCGATCAGGCACATCTCGGCGTCGCCACCGGCGTGCTCACCTTCCTTCGCTCTTTGGGCAGCGCACTGGGCGTGGCGATCCTGGGCGCGGTCGCTCTGGGCTATGGCCTGCCATTGGCCGGCGAAGGCGCGCATTCAGCTGGCGCCGCAGCCTCTGCCGAAGCCTTCACGATGATCTTCCTCGTCGCGGCGGCAATCCTGCTGATGGCGCTTGCCGCGCTCGGGCTGATGCCGGAGAAGGCGCTTCGCGGCCATCCCGAGACCGCTGCTCCGGTGCTGGCCGAGTAGCACGCGCCTCAATCGTGGACGCCGAGCTTCTTCTGCAGGCTGGTCGACGAGGTGGTGTACTGGAAGACGATGCGCTCGCCGGGGCTGACGATGCGCTTGGCGGCCTGCGCCATCAACGCGACCTCATGGAAACCCGACAGGATCAGCTTCAGCTTGCCGGGATACCAGTTGATGTCGCCAACGGCGAAGATGCCGGGAACCGAGGTCTGGAACTTCTCGGTGTCGACCGGGATCAGGTTCTCATGCAGGTTGAGCCCCCATTCGGCGATCGGACCGAGCTTCATGGTCAGGCCGAAGAAGGGGAGCATGCGGGTGCATGGCACCTCGATGTCGCCGTCCGGCCCCTTGATGGTCGCGGATGAAAGCCGGCCGTCGGCGCCGCTCAGGCCGCTCACCTGGCCGACCTGGAAGTCCAGCTGCTTCATCTCCTGCATGGCATACATCTTGTTGACGCTGTCAGGTGCCGCGCGGAACTCCGGACGGCGATGGACCAGCGTCACGCTCTTTGCCACCGGCTGCAGGTTCAGCGTCCAGTCGAGCGCCGAATCGCCGCCGCCGACGATGACGAGGTCGTGGCCGCGGAAATCTTCCATGCGGCGCACCGAATAGAAGACGCTGTTGCCTTCATAGGCTTCGATGCCCGGAATGGGCGGCCGCTTGGGCTGGAACGAGCCGCCGCCGGCGGCGATCACCACCACCTTGGCCTCGAACACCTCGTTCTCGTCGGTGGTGACGCGGAAGCTGCCGTCCTCCAGCTTCTCCAGGCTGGAGACCATGCGGTTGTAGGTGAATTCCGGCTTGAACGGGTGGATCTGCTCGAGCAGTTTGTCGACCAGGCCCTGGGCGGTGATCAACGGCCAGCCGGGAATGTCGTAGATCGGCTTTTCCGGATAGAGTTCGGCGCACTGGCCGCCGGGCCGGTCGAGGATGTCGATCAGATGGCACTTCATGTCGAAGAGGCCAAGCTCGAACACGGCGAACAGGCCGACCGGCCCTGCCCCGACGATGAGTACGTCCGTCCTGATCGTGTCGCTCATGCAATGCGCCTCGCTGCCAAACGGCGCGAGACTGCATGAGCAATGGCCCGCTGCCAAGCGGCGGCGGCAAAAATAGCCGAAGCGGCGAACTCAGCCCTGGCGGGCGGGTACGCGCACGACCAGCCCGTCGAGGGCGTCGCGCACCTTGATCTGGCAGGACAGGCGCGAATTCGGCTGGACGTCGTAGGCGAAGTCCAGCATGTCCTCCTCCATCGCCTCCGGCTCGCCGACCTCGGCCGTCCAGGCCTCGTCGACATAGACATGGCAGGTCGCGCAGGCGCAGGCGCCGCCGCATTCGGCCTCTATTCCGGGCACGGCGTTGCGGATGGCGTTCTCCATGACGGTCGAGCCGTTTTCGGCATCCATGTCGAACTGTGTGCCGTCATTGGCAATGAAGGTCAGCTTGGTCATTTGTCACCTGAAGGGGAGTTCCAGCCGAGATAATCACTCCGGCGAACAAGTCAACTGCGGCGCGAAAGCGCCGCGCCGTGACGTTTTTTTGGAACTAGCGGCCGATGGCGGCGATGAACTCGCGCACTTCCTCGATCAGGACGCCGAGCCGGTTCAGGGTCTTGGCGTCTTCGGGCTGGCCTTCGATGGCCGCGGCACAATCGGCGATTGCAAACGCTCCCACCCCGCGCGCCGAGCCTTTGAGCCCATGCGCCAGCAGCAAACGCTCCTTGACGTCGGCTTCGAGGATCTTGTCGCGCACGCCGAGCGCCTGCTGCACGAACAGCGCCAGCACCTCCTGCTCGAGGGCGCGATCACCCATCGTCTGGCGCGAAAGATGGGCGAGATCCACAGGACGTGACCTGGCCGTTCCCGAGACGTCGCCGCCGGGCATGGAAAAGGCAATGCCGCTTTCGCCGCGCATGAAATTTGCAGCTCCCTGGTGTTCAGACTTGCCTGGAAAACTAGGCGAATCCCGTAGCAAACGGGTTAATGATTGACCTGAAAAAATGTTGACAGGGAGGCCGCGAAATCACGTCTCCGTTAACCCTATATTTAAAGTTTTACGTATCGCCCAGAATGCAGGTTTTCTTTACCCCTGTGTGTCATTACGATACGAGGGTCCATTTTCAGCCTCCTGCGTGGGATAAGACGAGCCAGAATCACGGCTCAAAATCATAAGTCCCCGGCAGCTAGTACAGGGTAGCGAAGGCATGGCGAAGAAACCAACGACACGAACTCTCGACAGCGACGTGGCCAAGGAGCTCGAAAAGGCACTCGACCTTGATTTGAGCGTAGATGGCGACGGCGGCCTCGATATGGCGGCGTCGATGGAAGATCTGGAAGCGCAGATTTCGGCCGCGGCTGACGAACTGGCGCGCGAAGGGCGTGGCCACAAGGAAGAACCGGTGGTTGTCCAGAGCCAGAACGCCAGGCCAATACAGAACACGCAGCCGGCGGCGAAGCCCGCCGAGTTGCGTCCGGTTGAAACGCGCAACGGCGCGCAGCCGGCCGGCTTCACCCCGGCCAATGACGACCGCCAGAAGGACTACCGCACCCTGCTGCATGGCCTCAACCGCCGCGCGTCGAGCACGATCTACTGGGTTGTGGCGTTCATTTCGCTGGCATGGATCGCCGGCGCCGGCGGCCTGGCCAATCTTCTGTTCGGTTCGGGCATCTGGAAGATCCGCACCTTCGACCAGTTTTTCGCCCGCCCCGAGCTGATCGGCCTGGCAGTGGCGGCAATCATTCCCGTGATCCTGTTCTGGGCCTTCGCGGCCATGGTGCGCCGCGCGCAGGAAATGCGCATTGCCGCGCAGTCGATGACGGAAGTGGCCTTCCGCCTGGCCGAGCCGGAAAACCTCGCCCAGGACCGCGTCATGATGATCGGCCAGGCCGTGCGCCGCGAAGTCGCGGCGATGGGCGAAGGCATCGAGCGCACGCTGGCGCGCGCGGTCGAGCTGGAAACGCTGGTCCACAGCGAAGTCAACCAGATCGAGCGCTCCTATTCGGAGAACGAGGCCCGTATCCGCTCGCTGGTCGATGGCCTCGGCAGCGAGCGCGAAGCGGTCGTCAGCCATGCCGAGCGCGTGCGCGCCTCGATCGCCAGCGCGCATGAGACGCTGCGCGACGAAATCGGCTCCGCCAGCGACATCATCCGCGACTCCATCCTCAATGCGTCGACCAAGCTGTCGATGACGATCAACAATTCAGGCGACACGCTGATCGACCGCATCAACGAAAGCTCGATGTCGATCTTCGATTCGGTCGAGGGCCGGCTCGATTCGATCACCGACCGGCTGTCGACCTCGGGCGAGGCCTTCGCCAGCCTGCTCGACACCCGCATCGCCAAACTGACCGACACCACCGACGGCCTCACCCGCTCGCTGACCGACCTGCTCGACGACCGCACCAGCGGCATGGTTTCGCTGCTGGGCGGCGCCGCGCGCACGCTGAGCTCCGAGTTCGAGAACAGCCTCAGCGGCATCGAACGGACGCTGGCCG
>NZ_RZOF01000462.1:0-3952 GCF_003998955.1 Mesorhizobium sp. M4B.F.Ca.ET.017.02.2.1
GACGCCGTCCTTGGTGATGCGCGGGGCGCCGAACGACTTGTCGATGACGACGTTGCGGCCCTTGGGGCCGAGGGTCACCTTCACCGCGTCGGCGAGGATGTTGACGCCGCGCAGCATGCGCTCGCGGGCATCACGGGAAAACTTTACGTCTTTTGCAGCCATTGTAAGCTCCTGTCAGGGGTTCGGGTCGAACCCGCAGATTCAAGATTCAGTTGACGGTGAGGCCGATGTTCAGCCGATGATGCCCATGATGTCGGATTCCTTCATGATCAGAAGGTCTTCGCCATTGAGCTTGACTTCGGTGCCGGACCACTTGCCGAACAGGATGCGGTCGCCGGCCTTGACGTCCAGCGGCACGAGCTTGCCGGCCTCGTCGCGGGCGCCGGAGCCGACGGCGATGATCTCGCCTTCCTGCGGCTTTTCCTTCGCCGTATCCGGGATGATGATCCCGCCGGCGGTCTTGGATTCGGATTCGACCCGGCGAACGACCACGCGGTCATGAAGCGGGCGGAACTTGGACTTTGCCATTAGTGTCTTCCTCGATGAGAACGGTGAGAACTGTTCCTCCATCCGGCGAAGCCGGATATGAGTTAGCACTCACGCAAGGCGAGTGCTAACGTGGCGCTGAGATAGGCCGGAGGGTTTCGAGAGTCAAGGCGCGCGCAAGGAGCGAACCGCGCGAAATTTTTCCCGACCCGCATTCGCACGAGGAACGCGGTCTTTCGCCGACGGGATCGCGGAGGAATATATCGGTGCCCCTTAACGCCTCGGCGCGCGCAGCACCAGCAGCGGGCATCGCTCTCCGCAAAGTCTCGTGAACGGCGACGATACGATCCGCCGCGAACCTGTTCCGGTTCCCGACGAGCTTCGCGCTATAAGGCGTGAACTTGGTTTCGATTATGGCAAGTTCGATTTCGTCATGCATGAAGGCAGGGCGGTGCTGCTCGATGCCAACAAGACTCCTGGGCGAGCCAGGCGCCTTTCGAGCTTCGTCGCCGCCGGCAATTCAAATCTCGCCGACGGCTTCGAAGGGCTGATCCGCCAGGTTACCTAGATATTCATGCCGCCCGAGACTTCGATGCGCTGGGCGTTGACCCAGCGATTGTCCTGCGACAGCAGGGAGGCGATCATCGGCCCGATGTCGTCGGCGACGCCGGTCCGGCCGAGCGCGGTGACGCCGGCCACCATGCGGTTGATCTCGGCATTGTCGCGCACATGACCGCCGTTGAAGTCGGTGGCGATTGCGCCCGGCGCCACGGTGTTGGCGGTGATGCCGCGCTGGCCGAGTTCCTTGGCGAGATAGCGGGTGAACACTTCGATCCCGCCCTTCATCATCGCATAGGCCGACGAGCCGGGTGCGGCGAAGCGGGCGAGACCGCTGGAGATGTTGATGATGCGGCCGCCGTCATTGATCAGCGGCAGCAGCGCCTGGGTGAGGAAGAACACGCCCTTCAGGTGGGTGTTCATCAGCGTGTCGAACTCCTCCTCGGTCGTCTCGGCGATCATCTTGCGCAGGCCGGTGCCGGCATTGTTGACGAGATAGTCGAAGCGGTCGCGCTGCCAGGTCTCCTCCAGCGTCTTCTTCAACGCCTCGGCGAAGGCGGGGAAGGTGGCGATGCCGCCGGTGTCGAGTTGGAGTGCTGCGGAGCGGCCGCCGGCAGCCTCGATTTCGGCGACAGCCGCCTCAGCTTCGTCGGCGCGCGAGTGATAGGTAACGATGACGTCGACGCCCTTGCGGGCGAGGCTGAGCGCAGTGTTGCGGCCGAGGCCGCGGCTGCCGCCGGTGATGAGAGCGATGGGCCGAGTGGTCATGGCGAGAACTCCTTCTGTTTTGGATGGAGATGCATATACTCGCCTTGCTGGACGATATAATCGGGCACGGATTGCCAACACTATTCAGCTTGTGCGAACAATCGCTGATGGACAGGTTCGACAGCATGCGGCTCTTCACCCGCGTCGTGGAAAGGCGCAGCTTCACCGCTGCCGCCGCCGATCTCGGTCTGCCGCGCTCCAGCGCCACCGCCGCGATCAAGCAGCTGGAGGAGCGCCTGGGTGTGCAGTTGCTTCGGCGCACCACCCGCCACGTCACCACCACGCTCGACGGCGACGCCTATTACCAGCGCTGTATCGGCATCCTCGCCGACATCGAGGATGCCGAGGGCGGCTTCGGCGCGCATGAGGTGCGTGGGCGGCTCAGCATCGACATCAACGGCAACCTGGCTCGCACCGTCGTCATCCCGGAACTGCCGGCGCTGCTCGCCCGCTATCCTGGGCTCAGCTTGCATATCGGCGAGGGCGACCGCCTCGTCGACCTCGTGCGCGAGGGCGTCGACTGCGTGGTGCGCGCCGGCACGCTGCCGGACAGCGACATGATCGCGCGCCGCATCGGCATCGCGCGCGAGGCGACGCTCGCCAGCGCCGACTATGTCGAGCGCCAGGGCCTGCCGCGTGACCTGGACGAGCTGGCTGGCCATGTGATGATCGGCTTCGTCTCGTCACGCACCGGGCAGGTGATGCCGCTGGAATTCACCGTCGACGGCAAGGTGCGCGAGATCGTGCTGCCGTCGCGGGTCACGGTTTCCAACTCCGACACGGCCGCCACGCTGGTGCTCCAGGGTTTCGGCCTCTACCAGGCACCGCGTCGCCGTTTTACCGATGACATCGAGGCCGGTCGTCTGGTCGAGGTGCTTCCAGACAATCCGCCGACGCCGACGCCGATCTCGGTCCTTTATCCGCGCAGCCGCCAGCTTTCGCCAAGGGTGCGGGTGTTCGTCGACTGGCTGGTGGAGATTCTTGGGCCAAAGCTGGATCGTTGACGCCGATCAGAGGAACAGCCGCAACTGCGTGTGGATGATCGACCGGTAGTCATCGATCGTGCGCCGGCTCTCCGCTTCATCCTGCGTCAGCGCCAGCCGCACCACGCCGCCGGCAAGCTGGAAGACCAGGAAAACCACGCGTCCGAACGCCTCGCGCCGCTCCGGCTCAAGCATCGGGCCGACATGGTCGCAGAACATTTTCGCCTGCTGCCTGGTCTCGGCGATGTCGAGGTTCTGCAGCGCCTTGTCGGCCTGGATCGCGTTCTGCAGGTCCTGGATGGCCGGATCCGCCGCCACGCGGCTGTAGTAGTCGTCGAGCAGCCGATCCGCGGCCGACGTCACATCGTCCACCCCGCGGATCCCGGCGATGATGGCGCCGAAGCGCGCGCGGCTCTCCTCCGCGAAGCGCTCGTAGAGCATCGCCAGGATTGCCGATTTGTTGGGGAAATAGTGATAGACGGTGGCGATCGGTCCGCCGGCCAGCGCACCCACTTCCTTCATCGTGACGGCGTCGATGCCTTTCTCGCCGATCAGCCGCATGGTCGTCGAAAGGATCGCGTCGATGCGTTCGCGGCTGCGCTCCTGCTTCGGCCTGCGCCTGGGCGCCGTCGCCAATCGCCTTGCTTCGCTCATTGCGCCCGATCCTCTCGCGAGAGGTCCAAAATTCCGGTTGACAAGAAACATGATTAACTATCAGTTTCCAGAAATGCTGACAGATTGTCAGTTTTTTGGCGATGCGGCAAGGACGTTGAGGAGGCGCCTTTGGTTACACAAGCCGGCGAGACGGACGGCGGCGACTGGCTGGTCGGCAATCCAAGCGGCCTGCAGCTCGCTTCGGCGCTGTGGATCGGCTCGGTCGGCCTGCTGATCCTCGGGCTTCAGCCGGTGCTGCTCGGCGCGCTCTACACCGAAGGCCATGTCACCGGCGACGAGCTGGCGCTGGTCGCCACCGCCGAGATGATCGCCATCGCCGTCGGCTCGGGCGTCGTGGCCATGGCCCTGTCGGCCCGCAACATGCGCTGGAAGAGCGCCATCCTCCTGCTCCTGCTGGCGGCGGCCAACTGGTGGACGGCCTATGCCGCCGGCAGGAGCAGGAGGATGGCGCTCTTCCAGCGCATGTTGCGGGCCGACAGGGC
>NZ_RZOF01000463.1:0-3946 GCF_003998955.1 Mesorhizobium sp. M4B.F.Ca.ET.017.02.2.1
CAGTGCCGCCGCCATCACCGCCGCCGTTGCCGCCGCCATCACCGCCGCCGTTGCCGCCGCCATCACCGCCGCCATCGCCACCGCCGTCGCCGCCGCCATTGCCGCCGCCGCCAGAGCCGCCACCACCGCCGCCGCCAGAGCCGCCGCCTTCACCGTCACTGGCAACGGTGGCTGCGATAAGGGCGGTCGTGATCGGCGGGCACATTGCGATTTGTGCTCGCGTCAGGATGCTTCCGCGATTGCTCGCAATGCAGCAGAGCGCGTAGTTGGATTCCGTCAGCGGCTGGCATTGTGCGGCCGTCATACGCGGCCGAACGCTGTTTTGTGCCGATGCGGGTATTGTCAGATTCACCGCTGCAAGAGCGGATGACACAAGCAAAAGTGCGCGAGCCCTGCTCGCGCAGGTTGGGTACAGGTGCATTTCTTCCTCCAAGAAGGGAAAAAGGCGCTCCCGTCCCCAAACTGGGCGCTATGTCAAAGTTTCCGACCATCGGAAACAATTTGTTAAGCATACATTGTTTTAGAATCTGTGCAAACACTATCCGGCAGGGTTGATTTACCTGGTTCCGCGAACATCATCATCGCCTTGATCATTCGAGCTAGTTCGAGGGGATGAACGTGATACGTTTCGTGGCGCTTGTCGCCGCGGCCATGGCTTTGGCCGGCTGCAGCGAAACCATGCGCACTTCCGACAGTTCGGCCATGATGGCCACGGCGGGCTATGCGTTCGCCCCGCCGGCCGCGCGCACCTTCTGTGCAAGGCAGCCGAGATACTGCAGTCCGACCGGACACGTCAGAGAGGTGAAGCTTAGCGATCGCCGCTTGGCCGAGCTGCAGGCGGTGAACAGTTCCGTCAATGCCAGGATCATGGCCCGCAACGACTCTGCTTCCGGCAGTGCCGACGACTGGCGTATCCCGACCCGGGAAGGCGATTGCGAGGATTTCGCAATCCTCAAGAAAAGCGAACTGATGAAACGCGGCTGGCCGGCTTCGGCCTTGCTGCTGACGGTGGCGACCCTCGGCGGCGCCGGCCATACGGTTCTCACCGTCCGCACGGACAAGGGCGACCTCATCCTCGACAATCGCAGCGGAGCCGTCAGGAACTGGTCGCAGACCTCCTATCGTTATTTCGCCCGCCAATCCCAGTCGCAAGCCGGCAAGTGGGTGCGGATCGAATCCTAGCCAGATCCCCGCCCCGCGCGGTCTGCCGATCTGCCTGGCGGGACAAATCAGGCCGCGTCCCACGCCCACTCAATCCTTTGATTGTCTTGCAAGGCTGATCCCCGCCATGGGATCATCACAGCTCGCTCCCTGGCCAGGCCCAGGGACCGGGGGAACAGCTGATACCAGGATCATTGTTTACCGACGCTCCTGGAGCAAAGGTCGGCGCCATGCGCGTGGATGTTATCGACGGCTTCGACATGCTCGTCCAACTGAGAAGCAACTGGGATGCCGTCTACGCGGCGGATCCCGAAGCTCAGTACTTCATGTCGTGGCCGTGGATAGCAGGCTGGTTCAAGCGGCTTCGCTATCAATGGCTCGTTCTGGCTGCAAAGAAAGATGATTCATCCGACTATGTCGGGTTCTTTCCGCTTCAGCTTCGAACCGAAAGGGCCAGGGACGGCGCATTCCACAACGAACTGAGGACCGGGGGCGGCTATTTCGCCGGATACAGCGGCTTCCTCTGCAATCCCGATGTTCAGGACGACGTCATCGTCGCGTTCGCCGAAACGGTGAAGCAGCAGAACTGGGCCAAGCTGCATCTCGAGAACATCTTTATGTCGCCGCGGCGGCTGAACGGTTTTCTGAGCGAGTTTTCCGCCCCGGCATTCCTGACCGGCAAGGTCAGGCGACCGGACGACGGAGATGGCGTCGATCATGACATTTATGTCTATCTGAACCTGCCCGGCGACTGGGAAGAATTCCTCAACGGCAGGCTCGGCGCGGCGACGCGCAAGACCGCGCGGCGCACGCTGCGGGCGATCGACGATGCGGCCGAGTACCGTGTGACAGACCGTTACCGCCGCGACATTGGAACGCGACCTGCAGATCCTGCTTCAGTTCTGGGAAAACCAGTGGGGCGCCAAGCTGGCGGCGCGATATCACCCTGGCCTGCCCCAGGCGATGATCAACAATTTCCGCAACATGCTGCGATGCGCCTTCGAGGACGATGCCCTTTACCTGCCCCTGCTTTGGCAGGGCGACAACCCGATCGGCGTCCAGGCCACGCTGATCGATCGCAAGAACCGGTCCCTGATCGGCATGCTCAACGGACGCGACCTCAGCATCAGGAAGCCGGCGCCCGGGTTCGCGCTTCATCTCTACAGCATACGCTGGGCCATCGAGAACGGCTTTGCCGTCTATGACCTGCAGACCGGGGACTTCGCCTACAAGTATGATTTCGGCGGCCTAGAGCGAAAGGTCGAATGCCTGGTCGTGAGCACCGCCACGCGCCGTAATCTCCGCGACAGCCTGGAGAGGCGAAGCCTGCCCGTCGTGCTTGCGCGGGCAAAAGCACTGCGTCAGGCGGGCGACCTCGACGGGGCCGTTCGCGCCTGCAGACAGATCCTGAGCGCCGACCGATCCCATTCCGGAGCACGTCAGTTGCTCGAACAGCTGGATGCCGCGCGACGAGCGTTGCTGCCGCAGACGCTCAGTGTGGCCGCCCGTTTGCACCAGGCCGGAAACCTGGCCGAGGCCGAAAAATCTATCGCGAGATCCTGGACGTCGAGCCCAGGCACTTCGACGTCCGCTATTTGCTCGGCGTGATCTTCCTTCAGCAGCGCAGATACGGCGAGGCGGAACAGCAGATCAACCAGGCGATCGAGATCAGGCCCGACGTCCCTGCCGGGCACTACAATCGCGGCCTCGCGCTGGCAAAGCTCGACCGTATCGAGGACGCGCTCGCAAGCTTGGACAATTGCATTGAACTGGAGCCGAGCCACAGCCAGGCGCTGGCCCTTCGCGCCGCTTTGGCGAGAAGCCCTCAGCCCGCCGCGAGCCTCACCCGGTAGCAGCCCTCATCTGGGGAACGAATTGTCCACGACGATGGACCAGATGTCCTTGTTTATGGCCCTGATGTCCTCGATGGAATCGTGGATCCTGCCCATCTCCTTGTCATCGAGCGCTTCAATCTTCCCGTATTTGACGTCGTTCTTGCCGTCGACGATGCGCATCAGCTGCGTGCTTCCGTGCGATCCGCTCTCGTCGAATGAATAGATGCAATGGCTGTATTTGTTGCGCAGCTTTGCCTGGCGCGTGAGCTTGCCGGTGACGGTCAGCACCGCCTGGCGGCAATCCGCGGCCGTCTTCGGCATCTTGGCCAGCCGTTCGACCAGCTCGATACGGGCACGCGTCGTGTTCAGCGTCAGAAAGATGATGATTGCCGTTTCCTTGTCCACCTTCGCCAAACCGGCAATCAGATAGATCAGCAGGCTTTCGGTGTTGGTCCATGTATAGTTCAACTGGCCAACGAGGAGCAGTATCTCCTGGAAGCGGGGCATCGCCGCCTCATGCCGAGGACTGGCTGATGCCCGGCTGTCTCGACCGTTCCATGCCGCCGTAAAAGGTATCCTTGCGCGCATGAAAGACGGCGGCCGCTTCGGTCCTGTTGTGAGCTCCGAGCTTGGTGATGATGTTGTGCAGATGGATCTTGACCGTATGCTCGGACAGCCGGAGGGTCGCCGCGATGATCTTGTTCTGCAAACCGCGCGCTACCATTTCGAGAATCTGAAACTCGCGCTCGGTCAATTCACCCATCTCGTCGAAACCCGCGCGGTCCGTCGCCGATTGCTCGATCTGCAGCGAATGATCCGGAGCCCGGTCCGAAAGGCCCTTGGCGAAGGACTGGAACATCGCCAGCGGGAAGTATTCGCCGCCGCGAAGCATGAGCCTGATGACCGAAAGCCAGACGTCCAGCTTGAGATCCATGGGCAGGACGCTGCGC